>NZ_JBFAOJ010000041.1:0-74342 GCF_040675205.1 Streptosporangium sp. NPDC049644
GCTGCAGTACCGGTCCGACCTGTTGGACGGGTTCATCGCCGAGACCGGACTCGTGATCTCCGATCCGGCATAACCTCCAGCTTTCTTCCTCAGTAGGCCACCGTGAGCGGCTCTCAGCCGGTGTTCGCGGAATATACGCGGAATGATGTCGGTCGCGGTTCCCCAGGTGGCTGCCCTCGATGTCCTGTTCGGTGAACGCTGCCAACTCCGGAATCAGGCTCACGTCTGGGCGCACCCTGCCAATCTGGCCATGGCCTGTACCTGCAAGCTGTGCAAAGCAGTGAAGTGGCGAACGGCGGGAGGAAGCCGGCACACTTCGCAGGCTCCACTTGATGCATCGTGAGCCACATATACGATCACGGAATGGAGCCGGTCCTCTCGCCCTTACGGTGTCGTCGCGTTGCTGCCGTCCAGGGAACGGGTGAGAGCGAGTTGGCAGTGACGCCCATCCTGGACTGGAAGCATCCCCGGGTATTGAGGTTGGCGAGCGAAGCTCGACGTGAGAACACTGGGACGGACCAGGGTCTTCTGGTCACAGCTCACCGGCTTATCGCCGCACGGGTGCGTCCGGTTTATGCCATGAACGACACGCAGCCGGTCTCCAGGACGCTTCTTTTGGAACGCGGATCATGCAGCCAGCGACTGGCGGTTCTGGAAGCGGTGGGGCGGGTCGGCGGAATCGCGAGCCGGGTCAGAGGACTGCTGGTGGACGGGCGTTTCTGGCATCCACGATTTCCCCGGTTGCGGGCATTGATCCCGCATCAGATAGTGCTCGCCTGGCCGGAGTTCCTGCTCGGGGACCAGTGGGTGACCGTCTCCGAACTCTACGGTGATCTGAGTACGCTGCAGAAGGGAGGCGGGTTCACCAATACCGGTGGTGAGACGCTCTTCGACGCGGTGGCCCATACCGCCGTGGACTGGGACGGCGTGACCTGCTCATCTTGTGATCTGTCCGGCCACGTCCTGTCCGATCTGGGGTATTTCAGCTCCCGTGATGCCCTGTTTCGGGCACATGGTCAGACGTTGTACTTGCCGATTCGTATCATCGCGGACCCCATCATGAGTCGCCGAGCGGCTTGAGCTCTGCCGGCACCGACAGGGCCGCAGAAGGGACCCCAGTACTGCTTGGGGTCCCTTCGTGTCTCCGCTCACGCCGCTGATGCGTCCTCGATCCTCTGGTTGACGATCTCCGTGCCGCAGTCGCTGCACCTGGCATAGACCTTGAGCAGTACGTCCACCCCGTGCCCCGCCCGCTCTGCCACGTCAGGGGCCGCCACTCCGGCATTGAGCCAGAGGGACACCGCAGCGTGGCGCAGGTCGTACGGCCGAGCCGCCAGGGGTGAGACCTGCTGCTCGGGAGTCAGGGCGAAGGCCCGCGCAGCCTTCCACACCTCGCAGTAGGTCCCGATGGAGATCACGCCCCCGAGTGAGGTACGGAACAGCCGCCCGTCCTCGTGGACGCCGAACTCTTCGATGTGCTCGCGCAGGATGGCCACCAGCTCTGGCGGGATCGGCACGGGACGGCCCTCGTCCTCGGCCCGGTGCTTGAGTCCGCGATCGTCGTGAGCGTCCCCGCTGTCGGTCCACTTCTTGTTCGTCTGCGGCTTGGACTTGGCCAGGATCAGTCGCCCCCAGCCCGTTGTAGGAAGGTGGCAGTCCTGCTTGCGGAGTCCGAGTGCTTCGGCCGGGCGGAGACCGGCGAAGTAGAGGCAGGCGAAGAAGCCCCGCAGGTGCCGGCCACGGTCAAGCGGCGGCGGCGCTGCACGCCGTCGCCCGGCCCTGCGCCTGCCAGTGCGCGCCGGGCATGCGGCCTGGGGACCGGTCCCGGCACGCGCGCAGCACTCCGGGCCGTCACCGCACGCACGCGACACCGTACCCACGCGATCGGCCGGCCTGCGGTCGGCGCCGCCGCCCCTATGCAGCACGACGATCGCCACCAGGTGGCCAGTGTCTGCCGTGGTTGGGGCGATCGAAGATCCGGGATTCGTTTCTCACTCCGGCTCACCGAGTAACGTGGCCGATCACCGCGTGCCATGCGAGGTGGTTCCGATTCTCCTCGGAGATCGGCAGGAGCATAAGAAAGAGCGTGGCGATGACCGGACACAGGACTGATGTGCATGCCCGGCACAAAAGACGAGCAAGGGGTGCCTCTGGGTCTCGCTTTGGTGAACCTCGGACCCGGTGTGCCCGCGATCATGCCGCTTGGACGGGTCACGGAAACAGACATGGCTGCCGACTGGTTCGAGGCGTTGCACTCTCGCGTCAGAGGTACCTCTTCCTGAGGTTTTAGGATGAGGTCCGGAGTCGTCGCGGGCAGATGACGTTAAATGTCAGGTCGAGCATCAAGAGAGCCATTTTAAACCTATCCTGGTACAGCTCCGCTTAGTTTTCCAGAATGGAAGATATATGATCTACGACGTGATCGGCATGCTGTATCAGACCCTGCCTTTAATTCTTGGCGGATTGATATTTGTGGCGCTCCATCTGGTCCTGCGTCGCACGCGATCGGAGTCTCGCTATCTGCTGTTGCCGGCTGCGGCTTGTTTCCTGGCTGCCCTTGACGAGTGGTATATGAGCACTTACCATCCGCAAATGAATATCCGTATCGATATGCTGCCCTTCCTGGCGCTGATGGCCGTCACTATGCCGGTCGGCATTCTGCTGGCGGCTCTAGGTAAGCGTTCGCCGCGTTGATCAACGGACGCCGCGCTGCCGTGGCCAGTTGCAGTTCCATGCCGTCCAAGGGCGTTCAACGGGGACTACACATGCCTCCTGCCCTGCATTGAACTATCCAGAACAGCCTGAGGGTGATCTTTTAATCCGTACGCTCAGGGTTCGATCCTAGAGTCCCCTCCCCAGGTGATGCGGCGACGAACAGGAAAGTCAGGCGGGAGGAGACATGGCGGTGGTCTCAACGAAGTCCCGAAAAGCTCCCAACATCTCACCGAGATTCAAGGGTCCACATGCGCCTTTAAAGTGGGTGCCGTCGCTCCAGAACTGTATCCAGTCATCCTCTGTGCGATCTATCACAAAGCGTTCCAGTGAGGTCCCGGACAGGGGCGTGTCCATGAGATCGATCTCCACGAACCATCCCGGGTCGTCCAGGGTTTCGATCTTTACGCCGTAGCCGTGCTCCCACTCGCCGTCACAACATGAGGCATACCAGGATTGGAGGAAGACGAGAGAATCCGTGATCATGCGGTGAGTCAGCCGTGCCCGTCGCGTGCCCGATGGGACGGGAAACGAGAGGGAACAGCCGGGAGTCACGGGGAACGCGATCAGGTCGCTGATCTGCGTCTTCGCAGGGCGAGCAAGGTTGGCATGCGTCTTTGCAGGCAGGGTGTCAGGAGTTCGAATCTCTCGCTTCCGCGGTCTTCTCCACTGATCAACGGCTCATGGGTGCAGGGGCGACCGTCTTCCGCGAACGCCGGACGGCGACGCCCCGACTGCTCAGGATCACCGCGCCGACGAGCAGGGTCACCGCTCCCGAAAGCTCGGCGAACGCCGCCATGACGTATTCGCCGTCCGGATCGCCGACTCCGTCAGGCGAGCCGTTGAGCCATCGTGACGTGGCCATTGCCTGTGACAGGACCAGAGCTCCGAACGCGACGGTGATCCCTCCCAGGACGAAGCCTGGAGGCGCCGGCCGGGGCCGCTTGCTGAAAAAGCCGACCCACAGGGCTCCGACCATCAGCGAGATCGGGACCGTGAGAAACCAGCCGATCTCCAGGCTCATGATCGCACTCAAGCGCAGATGCTCGAATCCGTCGTCCCGCGGGGAGTGTAGAAGCGGGATCATCAGGGTCCCGCTGAGAAGCCCGATGGCGAGGAAGCGGAAGAACCACATGATCGACATGGTCTCGGACGGCCTGGGGAGCAGGTCAAGAGTTAGGGAGGAAAAAGCTTCCGTTGGTGGGGAAGGAATGATCCGCGGCACCAGCCATGGTGATCGGGGACCGAGGGGCCGTGGGATATACGCGGGATGCTCTTCCGTAGTCGAGATCCGAGAAGAGGCTCATGGCCCGGTCAGAGACCCGACCGTTGGTCGGGACGCAGCCCTCTTGAAAATCGCTGGGTTGGGTGACCGGTCTCGTGGGTTCGAATCCCACGCCCTTCGCCGAGCTTGTGAAACGGCGTCTGACCAGGGACTTCCCTTGGGGCAGGCGTCGTTGATCGTTTTCGGGGTGTGCGGCCGGGTGCGCTGGTCGTGGGATGGAACCGGTCCCCTCATCCCAGTCCCGCCGGCTACCCAGCGGGAACCCGGACGACGCCATCCGCAGGCACCGGCTTGGTGAGGAAGGCGGTCGCGCCGTCGAACGACTCCGTTCGGTAGCCCTGGGCGCGGTAGAGGCGGATGTTGCGTTGACTCTCGGCACCGGTGAACAGCACGATGCGGCGGCAGCCGGCCTCGGCCGCGGCTTCGGCCTCGCGCAGCAGCCAGCGCCCTACGCCCCGGCCTCGCAGATCGGGGACGACGCCGAGCCGGCCCACGTGCCAGTCGCCGTCCACGCTGCGCGCCCGCACCATGCCCAGG
Source organism: Streptosporangium sp. NPDC049644 (assembly GCF_040675205.1). NCBI lineage: Bacteria > Bacillati > Actinomycetota > Actinomycetes > Streptosporangiales > Streptosporangiaceae > Streptosporangium > Streptosporangium sp. NPDC049644. The sequence continues at coordinate 4,535 of NZ_JBFAOJ010000041.1, forward strand.
AGCCGGCCATCCCGCCACAGGCCCGTGGTGTGCCAGGTGGCCAGCCATTCGCGTACCTGCTCCAGCGACTCCCCCAGAGCGGGGATGGCCAGGGTGTCGTTGGCCAGCGCCTCCTCCAGCCAGCAGCAGCGCTGGAGCACCAGGACCTCCGAGGCGTCGTCCGGGGTCAGCGCTCTCACATACGATCCCGGCAACGGCCCCGACCGCGACCGGGCCTGCTCGCGCAGCGGCCGGAGGGCGTGGGCGACCCGGACGAGTTCGTCCAGGACCCCGGTGGCGGTCGCGTCGCGTCCGGCGTCCGGGCGGAGTCGCCCGTTCTCCATCGTGTCGCCGATGCGCAGGGCGACCGTGGCGCCCAGCGGCACCAGCCGCAGCGTGGTCACCACCTGCTTGGCGTGCTGGACCGACCGGGTGCCCGCCGAGGTGTTGCCGTAACTGACGAACCCCATCGGCTTCCACGCCCATTCGCGGCCCAGGTAGTCGAGGGCGTTCTTGAAGGTCGCCGGCATGCCGTAGTTGTACTCAGGGGTGACCGCGATGAAGCCGTCCGCCGCGTCCACCATCGTGCTCCACCGCTTGGTGTGCTCGTGCCGGTAGACACCGGATGCCGGTGGGTCCTCCTCGTCGAGGAACGGCAGGCCGAGGTCGCCAAGAGCCACCGGCACGAGTTCCACGCCGAGTTCCGCGGCGCGTGGCGCGATCGTCTCGATCAGCCACCCTCCCACCGCCGGGCCGCGGGCGCCGGGACGGGTGCTGCACATCAGGACGAGGATACGCGCAGTTTTCATTGACATGTAAACGAACGTAACCGGTAACCTGTTTACATGTCAACGAAACGGTCCTCCGCGACGGTGCGCTGGCTCGACGCGGACGAGGAACGAGCCTGGCGCGCCCTGCGCCGCATGATGATCGCGGTCCAGTCGCGCACCGCGCACGACCTGGCCGCGATCGGCCTGTCCGATCCCGACTACGAAGTGCTCAGCACGCTCTCCGAGCGTCCCGGCCACACCAGCACGCTGCGCGAGCAGGCCGCCAAGATGGGCTGGTCACGCAGCCGCCTGTCCCGGCACGCCACCCGTATGGAGGCCCGAGGTCTCGTACGGCGCGAGCCTGATCCGGACGACGGCCGAGGCTGCTACCTCGTCCTCACCGAACGCGGCCTGGAAACGCTCGGGGACGCCGCCCCCACCCACCTGGAGTCGGTCCGCCGCCACGTCATCGACCGGCTCTCGCCCGCGGACCTCTCCGCCCTGGAAAGCATCGCCTCCAAACTGGAGGAACCCGGATGAGCTTCACCGGTGGCATCGTTGCACCGGATCGCACGGTGATGATCGAGACGGCGGCTCCTGGCCGGTGTTCGCGGGATGGATCTTGACATGGAGGCCGAAGATCACGCGACGTAGGCTCCCGCTCATGGCCTCGCACCGGACCGATGTCCACACCTCGCTCTCAACGTGGCAACAGCCCTGCCCCGCCCCCGCCTCACCCGAGCGCACCGCGCTCGTTGAGCAGGTCGTCGACCGGATCCTGGCACTCGGTGACGGACGGCTGCGGGTGGGCATCGACGGGCCGACCGCAGATCATGCAAGGTTGATCGCTTGTCGAGGGGCCGGTTGGGCAAGCCGCCGATGAGCACGTCGGCCCGGAGAGCGGCGAGATCCGCCTGATCAAGGTGATCGGGCGGCAGTCCTGCTCGCGGGGGCGGGCGAAGAAGCTCTGCGGGTGTCGGCCACGGCCGAGACGGCTCACGTTGGTCATCGCGGTGAGCAGCTCGCGCGCCTGGACCGGGTTGACCACCACGCGCTGATCCACGACCTCCCGGACGTTCGGCATGAAAGTTTCCCGGTTCATTGACAGTTGGAAAGCGCTTTCCTATGGTGTGACTGTCCGCCAACACGGACGTGTTCACACATGTGAGCGGTGCGCACTCGCTGGGGGGAATCCGGAGCGCAGGCCACCCAGGCCTGCCGGACCAGCAAGGAGTTCGGCTGTGAAAAACAGGTTCGACAGGAGGGCCGCCGCGGTTGCCATCGCCGGCGCGGTCGCCGTGTCCGGGTGGGCGCTCGGCACCTCCGCGGCCGCGGTCGGTGTGGCCCTGCCGATGATCCAGGTCTCGGCGGCCGGCAGCGCCACCGGCTACGCGACCGGCAACGGCGGGACCACCGGCGGTGCGGGCGGACAGACGGTGAGGGCCACCACGGGGACCGCGATCCACGCGGCCCTGTGCGGCCGGGCCAGCAGCAGCACCCCGATCACCATCGAGGTCGAGGGGACCATCAATCACGGCAATACCAGCAAGGTGTCGGGCACAAGCTGCAACACCGCCGCCGGCGTGATTGAACTCAAGCAGATCAGCAACGTCACGATCATCGGGGTCGGCAATGGGGCCGTCTTCGACCAGCTGGGCATCCACATTCGCGACTCCAGCAACATCATCATCCAGAACGTCACCGTCCGCAACGTCAAGAAGTCGGGCTCGCCCACCTCCAACGGCGGCGACGCCATCGGCATGGAGAGCACCGTCCGCAACGTCTGGGTCGACCACGTCACCCTGGAGGCCTCGGGTGGGGAGTCGGAGGGGTTCGACGGCCTCTTCGACATGAAGGACGACACCCAGTACGTGACCCTGTCCTACAGCACCCTGCGCAACTCCGGCCGCGGCGGGCTCATCGGGTCCAGCGAGAGCGACCGCTCGAACGGCTTCATCACCTTCCACCACAACCTGTACGAGAACATCGACTCCCGCACACCCCTGCTGCGTGGCGGCATAGCCCACATCTACAACAACTCCTATGTGAACCTCCACGAGTCCGGCATCAACTCCCGGGCCGGGGCCCGCGCGAAGGTGGAGAACAACTACTTCAAGGACTCCAAGGACGTCCTGGGCACCTTCTACACCAGCGAGGCCGGCTACTGGCAGGTCGCCGGCAACATCTTCGACAACGTGACCTGGTCGGCCCCCGGCGGCGACAACGCCCCCGCCGGACCCAACCCGCAGTCCAACACCACCGTCAGCATCCCGTACTCCTACAGCCTCGACGGGGCGAGCTGCGTGCCGGACATCGTCCGTCAGACGGCGGGCGCCAACAAGGGGCTGCGGGTGTCGAACGGCAGCTGCTCGCCACAGACGCCGACGCCGACGCCGACAGTGACACCGACAGTGACGCCGACTCCCACTCCCACGATCACCCCTCCGCCCAGCGGGACCAACCTCAGCATCGGGGCCGGTTCCGACGGCTCCAGCAAGGCCGACGGGACAAGCTACGGCAACGTACGCGACGGCAACCTGAGCACCTACTGGTCGCCGACCGGTTCGACCGGTGACATCTCGATCAAGTGGAGTTCCGCCAAGACGGTGTCCAGGGTCGTCATCCGTGAGGCGTCAGGCTCCGCGGGCGGCATCGGGGCCTGGCAGCTCCTCAACGGCACCACCGGCACCGTCCTGAAATCCGGCAGCGGGGCGGGCGCCATCACCTTCGCCGCGACCTCACTGAGCAAGATCACCTTCAGGATCACCGGTTCGACCGGCGCGCCGAAGGTCGCCGAGTTCGAGACCTACGCCGGGTAGCAGGCCAGTCCCACCGTCCGCTACCGATCGCCCGGAACGGGGGCGGGGCCGTCCAGCCGACGAGCCCCGCCCTTCGGCTTCGGGCGGCCCGCGCGCGGCCTCATGCGGTTCGGGTGCCTCGATGCGCGCCAGGAGCTCGGGGCGGCGGGCCCAGGGCCCGGAGCGAAGCCGGGTCGTACACTGGGCGGCGCTTCGGGCGCGCTACGGCATCCGAGACGCCCCAGGTCGACGGGCATAACGTTCCCGCCCCAAGACGGTCTCGGCTCGTGCCTGGCACGCCCGCCGCCTCCCCTCCCTCTCGTCGGCAACCAGCAAGGGCCTCACCTCGAACCTTTCGGGCGATGGTGGCGGAATCCGTGTGACGGCGTGCTCGGCCCGGCGGGGTGGCGGCCGAGCGACGCCCTCTCGGTGAGCGCATGGCGGGAGGCGGACGTGCTCCGGTCTGTCCGCCTCCCGGGGGTCAGCACACGATGAAGATGCTCTTCCAGCCGACGGGCGTTCTCTGCTCCGCGTTGCGGTTGGACGGCAGCTCGAAGTGCATCACCCCCTGCGTGTCGGGCTGGTTGTACATCCGGCCGCTCTGGCCGTCGCCGTACCACTTGTACGACCCGTGGAAGGGGATGTTGGACGGGCCGCACCGGTCGATGACCACCGACCGGCCGGTGAAGCCCGGCCCCTCGTAGGCCACGTACTGTGAGGCGTAGGCGGCACTGCCCATGACCGCGACGATGGCGGCGGAGATGACGGGGACGAGGGCGATTCGCTTCACGATGATCCTCTCGATGACCTCGGTGATCTACCGACAGTGTGCATACCATTACTCTGAGTGAATAAAACGTATCGCTTTGGTCTGGACCGCTCGCCGAATACGTCACCCGGGCGATGTGTTCGAACAGGTGGCGAGCCGGTGCGCATCCGCGTCCGTTCCGCGGGCCGACCCCCGTACGTTCAAGCCCAGAGTGTCGCTTAAAGACCCTGCTGAACCCGCGACCCGGCCTGAGATCGGCCAAAGGATCAACGAGGCCCCGGCGCGTCGCCCGGGATGCCCGCCCTGGCCGCACCGTCTGCGGCGGCTGCCTGACCAGCCACCGCCGATCAACCACTGACCGCCGGACCGGCCTCTGGGGGCGGTTCCGGTACGGCGGTCTTGAGGGCCCCTTGCCGGTAGATGTCGCTACTCTGCGGTAATGCCCCGCCATTATCGATCGCGCGGTGCGATGGCCCTTGTGGCAGTCGCCGCGCTCACCGCGACCACCTCCTCCATCGCGCAGGCGCGTGAAACGCCCACGGCAGCGGCGGATCGAGTCTTGCGGGTCTACAACAACAACATCGAGAACCTGGTGCGGAACCACGCCGACGGCTCGTGCACCCGCATTTCGGGCCCGGATCACCTGACATCGATGCTGGTCGACGACAACGGCCGGACGGGCACCTCCGGCGTACAGGCCCCCGACCTGCTGATCGTGCAACAGGTACGCGGCACCGGGCAGGCCACGGCCTACGCCGACCAGCTCTCGGCCAAGTTCGGATATCCGGCCGGCACCTACAAGGCGATCGTGGCCTGGAACGACCCCGAGCCGTGGGGCAGCTCGCACAAGTGTAGCCAGCAGGCGCTGGGTGACCTGAAGAAGAAGCAGACCAACGGGATCATCTACAACACCAGGACGCTGAGCCTGGCCGCGGGCGACCTCTCGAAATACTGGAGCGCGGGCTGGCTGAAGCCCGGAACATCGTACGCGGGCGGGTCCGGGTGCACGCTGTACAAGCCGCCGAACAACGACGACGGCGCCACCAACGCGTACAAGTGGAAGCGTACGAGCGCCATCGCGGCGAGGTTCAGGATCAAGGAAACGGGGACGACGGTCTTCGCTGCGACCATGCACCTCCCGGAGCAGAACGGAGCCAATGCCTGCGCGGGCGCGGGCTCCACCGGGATCGCGAACTCCGGCATCCATGTCGGCGCGGACGCTCAGAGCCTGATGAACGCCTCGACGATCCGCGTGATCGGGATCGACGCGAATCGTACGAAGATCGCCCCCACGACGCTCAGCGGCTTCGGCATGACCGGTTATGGCGGGAAAGCGACCTCCGGCTCCCGGCAGATCGACTATCTGTTCGTCAAGGGCGCCGTGCAGCCGTCGAGCATCGATCACACGGTGAGCAGTACGAAGTCGAACCATCTCGCGCTGTACGGATTCATCACGCTCTGAGCCCAGCGCCGTCATCAAGCCGGGGCGGGACGTCGCTCTACAGCGGCACCCGGCGCGCCCCGGCCGGGTGACGGCCCAGCGGATCAGGAGGAACAGGCAGGCCGTGCCGGTCGCCCGCTCCCGGTCCGGCCTCCTACCGCTGGAATCACGAAAAATACAGGCCACCGCCGGGGCGGCGAGCCTGCCGGCCGCCGCCCTGTTCCTGGACGACGCCGTCATCACCCGCTCTGTCGGTCCGCGTGGCCGAGCGCGGTGTGCCGCCGCCGCGCGAGCTCAGGCCAGGTGGTAGATCATGATGGGCATGTTCAAGACCTTCGCCCTGCTTTTGGCCGGACTCGTCGCCGGTGTCGCGATCATGGTCGTCGGCCAGTGGCCCAGAACCGAGGTCGTGTACCGGAGCGAGCAGCCCGCCACCGTGACGTATGAGGACGACTCGGTGCACCACCTAGGTCTGCTCCGCAAAGACCCACTGTTCGGGGAACGGTCGCACCTCGTGGTGGTCGGCCGTGACCCCGGATTCGGATACGGCCACGGGGTGACCATCCACACGTCCCTCATCGACCCCGGCGAGGAGGTTGCCGGGACCGAGTGGACGGCCGCAGGGGTACGGATGCGCTTCACGAGCGGGCACGAGCTGTTCGTCCCAGCCCGTCACTTCCTCCACGGCCGCTGAGGCGGGTTAAAACAGTGTCAGCGGACGCTGACCAGTTGCTTCATCCCGGCATCACGCTCGGCGCCGCCGGCCGACCGGCTCTCCAAGAGCGTGACCGTGTCGAACGACACCCACTCCGCGCAGATTCGGCCTCAGCACGCCCTGCGGCGACCGGATGGCCCGCTCGTCCTGGGAGAACGCCTGCTGCCGCGCCTTCACCGCGTACCGGTACGTCCGCAGGTGTATGCCGAGCCTGACGATCGTCTGGCGATGGCTGATCCTCGCACCTGGTCAGGGGGATCGACGGTCCGGGATTCCGTTCCTGACTCTCCGTCGAGCACCCGAAGTGATGCCTGAACAGGTCTTACGTCCAGGCGAGGCGCCGTTGATCGTTTCGGGAGGGCAGTCGTAGGTCACCGTGAGCGGGTCTTGGCCGAACGCCGCCGAACGGGCGCCCGCAGGCGAGGGCAGCGCGCTATGCCAGTTCGGGCAGCCGGTCCAGACGGTCGCGGTGGGCCTGGGGCAGGTGGAGCCGAGTCGCGGCGAGGTTCTCCTCCAGGTGGTCCATCCGGGCGGTGCCCGGGATGGGGAGAATGACCGGCGAGTGGCCGAGGAGCCAGGCGAGCGCGACCTGCGTGGGGGTGGCGCCGAGTTCGGCCGCCACGGCGGCGATCTCGGTCTGCGCCCCCGACGCCCCTGCCGCGACAGGCCGCCATGGGAGGAACGCGATCCCCGCCGCCTCGCAGGCCGCGAGCACGGGCTCGTGTTCGCGGTCCAGTATGTTGTAGCGGTTCTGCACGCTCGCGACGTCGATGATCTCCCGTGCCCGGTCGAGTTCGGCGACGGTGACCTCGGACAGTCCGATCCGGCCGAGCTTGCCTTCGGTCTGGAGGTCCCGCAGCGTGCCGAGCTGGTCGGAGAGAGGGGTCTCCGGGTCGATACGGTGCAGCTGGAGCAGCTCGATGCGTTCGACGCGGAGCCGGCGCAGGGCCTGGTCGACCTGGTCGCGCAGGATGGCCGGCCGGCCGTCGAGCCTCCACTCGCCCGCAGGGCCCGTTCGTGCGACGCCGACCTTGGTGGTGATGAGCAGGCCGTTCGCGTAGGGGTACAGGGCCTCGGCGAGGAGTTCCTCGTTGGCTCCTCCGCCGTACAGGTGGGCGGTGTCGATCAGCGTGACGCCCAGGTCGACGGCCCGCCGGGCGACCGCGAGGGAGGTCTCACGAGCGGGGCCCGGCTCGGTCGGCAACTGCATGGCCCCGAATCCAAGCCGCCGTACCCCCAACTCCCCGCCGATACGAAACTCGGTCGACGTCATGCGCTGTCTTCGCTCCCTTGATCAGCGGACAACCCTAACAGCGCGGTCGGCCCAGGAGCGAGGCCTGGGGAACCCGTCCGGATCCCGGGTTGCGTTCGAACCCCGGGATGGTGTTATCGTGAAATCGGCTCGTCGATGTGGTCGATCTGATCCTCTTTTCGATTCAGAGCCCTTCTCTCGCCGCCGCTGAGCGTCGGTATTTCGTTTTCGCCCGCCGCCGCGGGTGTCATTTCCCGTTCGGCGACCGGACGGCGTCAGCACACGCCTTCCCCGCGCGCATGGATCGCCTGCCGCCTGCCGGGACTTCATCGCACCATGCCCGCCATCGGGCCGAACCGGTGCACATCCCTCCTTCCCAACGCCCATCTCGGCTCTTAAGGACACGCCCATGACCATCACCACCGACAGGCCTTCGAAAAGGAGCGCCACGACCACCGTTCCGACGGCTCGGAACAGCACACGCCCGCCCGCCGAAGAACGGGAGGTGACCGGTTTGCTCGATGTCCGCGGCGGGAGGGCCTACCTCAGGGCGGGCGGCTACCTCCCCGGCGAGGACGATCTCTGCCTGCCCGCCGCCCAAGTGAAGGCGCTCGGCCTGCGCCCGGGCGACCTGATCACAGCGGCACTGCGCAAGTCGTCCGGCAAACCGGCCGAGGTGTTGTCGATCGACGGCGCGGAACCAGGCGTGGCACGGCCACACTTCGCCGACATGACGCCCGTCCACCCCCACCGACGCCTGCTGTTGGAGACGGGATCGCCGATCACCCGCCTGATCGACCTCGTCACCCCGGTCGGCCTGGGGCAGCGCGGCCTGATCGCCGCGCCACCGAAGGCCGGGAAGACCATGGCACTCAAGGCGATCGCCGACGCCATCGCGGCGAACCACCCCACGGTCCACCTCATGGTGGTGCTCGTGGGCGAGCGCCCCGAGGAGGTCACCGATTTCCACCGGCAGGTGCGCGGCGAGGTGATCGCCTCGACGTTCGACCAGCCCGAACGCGACCATACGGCGCTCGCCGAACTCGCGATCGAGCGGGCCAAACGGCTCGTCGAGCATGGCAGGAACGTCGTCGTCCTCCTGGACTCCCTGACCCGGCTCGGCAGGGCGTACAACGTCATCGCCCCGAAAGGCGGCAGGACGCTGACGGGTGGAGTCGACGCGTACGCCGTCCACCAGCCGAAACGGCTCTTCGGCGCGGCCCGCGCGACCGAGGAGGGCGGCTCGCTCTCCATCCTGGCGACCGCGCTCGTCGAGACGGGCTCGCGGATGGACGACTATCTCTTCGAGGAGTTCAAGAGCACCGGCAACATGGAGTTGCGGCTTGACCGGACTCTCGCCGAGCAGCGTCTGTTCCCCGCGGTGGACGTGACATCCTCCAGCACACGGCGGGAGGAACTGCTCCTCGCAGACGACGAGCGAGAGATCATCTGGAAACTCCGGCAGGTGCTCGCAGGCCTGGACCGTGAGCCGGCGCTCACCGGGATACTCGACGGTCTGCGCACGTCATCGTCCAATGCCGTCTTCCTCCGGAAGCTCGCGCTCTCGCGGAACCCTCGCTGAGGCCGACAGGGAATCCACCGCCCGGCCACACGGTCCCACGACCGTTCCCAAGTGCGCGCGGTCGGCCGAAAACTTCCAAACCCGCCTCGCCCGGCCACGACCGCCGAGGGAACCTGGGCACGAAGTTCATCTGCGCCGGGGAAATCCTGTGCGAGAAGAGCCAGGACGACGGCCTGTTCCTCGGCTGACAGGCGGCGTTCACCGGTGGACATGTCACCAAGCTCTCGAATCGAGTGCGCGGGATGATCTTCTGTGGAAGCCGTCGGGAGGGAGACTCCCACCCTGGCCGGCCCTCGGAACGCAGCGCTCCTGAAAACCATCGGCCCTTGGGTCCGCCAGGTACACGTCCTCGGCCGCCGGGAGACTTCTCAGGACAATCGGACTCCACCCACGTGATGATCAGATCCCGGCAGGACACCGTGACGGTTCCGGGCCGGAACACGATCTCATGGCTGCACCCATCAGGACGCGGAAGGATCTCGTCAAGGATCACCACGCCGCGTGGCCCGTCCTGGGACGGCACGGCGATGTCGAGTGTGAAGCTCGAAACGCCCTCGTAGCGGATGAGCAGGTCCTCTTCATGCTTCCAGCAGTTGTGCTTGAAAGCGATCTCCACAGAGGTCTCCCCATCGACCTCTCCGAACGAGATCCGCTTGTGGACGTCGTCTGAACCGTGACCTCCTATCGACACCAGGGGGTCAAAGATTCGGACGTCGTTGACATGCGCGGGCGCGGCAACGGGCCCGCACATGGGCCAGGGTCGCTCGCCGGCAGATCGGGCAACGTCGGCGTGTCGGGGACTGGGGGGCGATGCCGGGCAGCCCATGGCAGCGTGGCACCAACGAGCTGCTTCGCCAGTACTTCCCCGAACGCACCGACCTGTCCGTCCATACCGCGGTCAACCCGCGCACCGTTGAAGAGCGTCTCAACACTCGCCCCCCGCAAGACGCTCGGCTGACGCACTCCAGCCGACGTCTTTGATCAAGCTCTGGCTTTATGACTATCCGTCACCGTTACGATGATCACCCGAATTCGCCCTGCGAGAGCCTGAAGCCGGGGCGACTCGGGAGTGCGTACGGAGACGCTCCTTGTGCCCAAACGTTGTCAGGATTCCGGTACGGAGTATTCGGGCCGTCGGTCGATGCGCCGCCTGACCTCATCGGATCCGAAATGGTAGTCGATGTGCCGGGTCGCCTCCGCCCAGTCGGCCCAGGTGCTTACGGCGGAGAGTGCGTCGACGACGAAAGGATCACTCCATCGTGCGACCGCCCTGTCCCACAGCGTCTCCGGATCTTCGGTCAGCAGGCTGCCGACGGTGCCCTCATAGATGGGCATGGCGCGCACCTGTCCATCGGGTTCGACCTGCATGAGAGGGAACCCGAGTCGTTCGACGACAGCCGGATTCATCTGCAACATGAAGTTGTCGTTGGTCGTCACTAGAACCGAAGCGGGGACCAGGTCCTGCAGGCTCTGCCGGTGCTCGGCGCTCGTGAGCGTCCTGAGCTCTTCCTCTGTGAGGAGCTCACGGTCGCTGAACGCGGGCCTGCTGGCAAGACCTGACGGGACGGCGGCGCCGAAGGTGAGAAACCGCATCTCCGAGAAGCGGGACGCGGCCATCCTGCAGAACTCGCTCATCTGGTGGAAGTTGCCGCGCATCACCACGCAGTCGATCCCGAACAGTAGGGCGTCGAGACCGCGCTCCGTTCGGCTCCGGGAGATGCCGTCGAGGAGGGCGAGTGCGTTCATGGCGCGGTCGAAGGAGCCGGACCGCCCGCGGATCCGGTCGTGCGTCGCGGCGTCGGCCCCGTCGACGCTCACCGTGATCCTGGAGAACACCTGTGCCGCTTCTTCCGCCGCCGAGGGCGTCATCGTCCACCCGCTGGTATAGAGGTTCACGGCGATTCCGGCACGCGAGATGCGCTCGGCGACCTCGTGGACCCCCTTCACGAGCAGGGGTTCGCCGCCCGCGAACTCGACCGCCTGCGGGGCCAGGGAGATGAGCGCGTCGGCGACCTTGAGCATGTCCTCATGGCCCAGCTGCCGCGTCGGCCGCCTGCCCGACTCGGAATAGCAATGTACGCAACGCAGCGGGCACGCATAGGTGATGTCCCAGATGACGTCGCTGGGCTTGGGATGATCCATTGTTCTGTCCTCTCGCCGGTGTTCGGCCAATGGCGCTTTCAGGGGTCGTCGCGGCTGACGGCCGGGTCCTCGCTGTTTCGATGCCCGGCTGTCGGCGTGCGGGGGGTGATCGTGTGACAAGTTCCCGGTGGGTGCCGCTGAGGGGTGTCATCCACCGGCGATACGCGACCCGCCCCGGGCACGGAACCGACGCGATGATGTCGATGCCGAATTCCTGACTCGTCCTTTCTCGCGGGGCCGGAGGCCGAATGGTGGGGCAGGGCTTGGGGGGCCGCGGTGAGGCGGACGCAGCCAGAGGCTCCGGGCCTCACCGCGGGGTCACGGAATCACCTGGGAGGGATCAGCGAGAATGCCGTCCCACAGGGGCACGGCGGCCGATGACCCATGCTGTGGTGCTGCGTGGTCAGACATCGGTGTAGTTGTAGTCGCACGTGTCGAAGCGGCAGGTCTGCTCGCAGGGCCACAGGTTGCTCTCGGTGGCGGCGGGAAGCATGTCGAGGGTCGTGACGTCGAGCTCCATGGGAGTTCTCCTTTTTGTGGGTCTGGGCCGCAGCTCAGTTGTGCAGCGGCTCCCGGTACCGCCGACCCGGCGATCGGGTCGGCGGGGCATGCGAGGCCGAACATGGCGGCCGCCGGAGGCGGCACGCGATGACGACGCTTCTCCCGGTCGCGGAAGCGGACAATGTGCCATGCGACAGGTCTCGTACCAAGGTGCGTGCCGCCTGGAGGCGCGTGGACTTGCGCCGCGAACCGCGCTTCACAGGAGAAGGTGGCCGTCGGAAGAGCGGCGGGGGGCGAGGCGCGGCATCAGATGCCCCCCGCGAGTCGCCGGTCGTGCCCGTGCGGACCGTCGTGCCAGTGTCCGACCAGATCGGCGTACAGAGGTGATCGGGAGATCAGCTCCGTGTGCGTTCCCGCCAGGGCCGAGGTGCTGTCGATCAGCAGGATCCGGCCCGCGCGGGCGGCGGAGCTGATGCGGTGGGCGATCACGATCAGCGTCCCTTCCCGGACGGCGAAGGCCTGCTCCGCCCGCGCCTCGGCGGCCGGATCGAGGTGGCAGGTCGCCTCGTCCAGGATCACGATCCGGGCGGATGAGGCGTAGGTGCGGGCGAGGGTGATGAGCTGCCGCTCGCCCGCCGACAACACGGACGGCTCGTCGATCGTGCCGTCCAGCCCGCCGAGCCGCTCGACGAGCGCGTCGGCCCCTACGGCCTCGACAGCTGCCCCCAGCCGCTCGTCGCCGGCGGTCTCGCGCTCGGGGCACAGATAGGCCAGGTTCTCGCGGACCGTCCCGGCGAAGACGTACGCCTCCTGCGGCACCAGGGCCATGACGGTTCGCAGGTGCCGTTCCGGCACCGTGGCGAGCGGGACGCCACCGAGCCGAACCTGCCCGGAGGTGGGCTCCAGCAGACCGGTCAGCAGCATGGCGAGGGTGGATTTGCCGATGCCGCTGGGGCCGACCACGGCCAGGTGCTCACCTTCGCCGATCGTGAGACTCAGATCCCGTACGACCGGTGTCGCCTCCGGGGAGTAGGCGAAGGTGAGGACGTCCGTCTCCAGGTCGTCGGCGGCGGGGAGACACACGACCTCTGAGCCGACGGCAGGCCGGTGTCGGATAGGCGGCTCCGGGGAGAAAGTGATGGCCTCCGTGATCCGCCGTAGCGTGACCGTGAGAGACACGCCCCATGAGCCGACGGTGCCGAGAAGGGTGCGCAGCGTCGGCTCAAGGCCGGTGGACAGGTAGATCACCACCCCCACGACCTCGCCGGCGGTCAGATACCCGTGCTCGATCAGGGGCGGGGCGGCGAGCAGCAGGCCGATGAGTGGCACGTGCGCTCCGAGCGTCACCACGAGGCGCCTGCTCGTGCCCGCCCAGGCGAGGGCGCGGGTGGCGGCGGCCTGCGCCGCGACGAGTGACCGCAGGGCGTCCTGGGCCTGGGCCTGTGCGCCGCTGGCGGCGACGTCCCGTAGTCCCGCGAGGATGGGCGTCGCCTCAGCGGTCAGGGTCTCCCCGGCGATCACCAGATCCCGTTGACGAACGACGAGCAGACGCAGGAGGCGGGCGAACGAGATCAATGCCACGAGCACGGGGCCGCCGATGATGACGGCGGCCGACGGGGACAGGAGCAGGAGCCCTGCCAGCGCGGCCACCATGGACACCCCGAGTTCGCGGCTGTTCCGCAGCATTCCGGCCATCAGGTTGCGCAGCGTCTCGACCTGCTGGGTGAGGCGGGTGACGGCCGCGCCGTCCGGTGCTTCCCCACCGGTGGAGGCGCGGGTCACGGTGGCTGCCACGACGGCGCGGACGAGGTCGTCTCGCAGGGGTTCGATCACCGCGGCGAGGTGGGGGAACATCTGCCGCGTCGCGACGGCCCTGACCGCCATCGTGAGACCGAGGAGGGCGAGCCAGGCCAGGCCGGCCGCGGGCCGGCCGATCAGGAAGCCGCGGTCGACCGCCGTGGCGATGAGCAGCCCGGACAGCAGGGCCGGAGCCGCCTCGACCAGTGACCAGGCCGCGGCCGCGGCAAGCGGGCGACGCCGGGGGCGCAGAAGCTCCGCCAGCGTCCGCCAGGCGGCCTGAGCGTGGTCCCCGGCAGGGGAGGCCACCGCGGTCCGGGACCGCGTGCTCGTCACGGAGTGGCCGGGCACGATTCCTCCTGATTCTGGACGGCGTGATCTGGCCTGGTCGCCGCCGGAACCGTGATCGGGCTCCTGTCCCGGCCTGCCAGGGCGGCGGGCTCGGAGGCGAACAGGGCACGGTAGGCAGGGTCACGCCAGAGCTCCCGGTGGGTGCCCTGTGCGCGTATCCGCCCGGCCTCCAGCCAGACCACCAGATCGGCCCGGGCCGCGGTCGCCGGACGGTGGGCGATGACCAGGCGCGTGCGTCCTCGCATCCCCTCCACCAGCGCGCTCGTCACCTGAGCCTCGGTCGCGGTGTCCAGGCTGGAGGTGGCGTCGTCGAGGATGGTCAGCCGGGCCCGGGGGAGCAGCGCGCGAGCCAGTCCGAGCCGCTGGATCTCGCCACCGGACAGCGGCGCCTCGGCGGCCGGGGTCCGGTACCCCGCCGGTAGCCGGCGGATGACGTCATCGACGTGCGCCGCGCTCGCGGCCGCGCGGACCTCCTCGATGCCGCTCGTGGCGTTGCCGTATGCGATCGCCGAGGCGATGTCGCCCCCGAGAAGCGCCGGGCGTTCGAACGCGTAGGCCACCGCGCTCCGCAAGGAAGCGGGATCGACCTCGCCCAGAATTTGTCCGTCGAGCAGCACCTGTCCTCGATCGGGGTCCGCCAGCCGTCCCGCCAAGAGGGCGAGGGTCGTCTTCCCCGCGCCTGAAGGGCCGACGACGGCCGTCATGGCTCCGGCGGGGATCTCCAGGTCGATGCCGTCGAGGAGCGGGCCGCCCTCGCGGGTCACCGTGACGCCACGGAAGGAGAGGGTTCCGGGGCCGGCGGCCAGGGGGACGGAGCCGGGGGCCAGGACGGGAAGCGCGAGCACCTGGCATACGCGCTGGGCCGCGGAACGGCCGTAGGCCACGTCCATCAGCGATTCGATCTGACCGACGAAAGCCAGGGCAAGAGTGGTGTACCCGGCCGCGGCGAGAAGAGCCCCCGGTTCCAGCCTGCCCTCGGCGACGCCGAACCCGGCGACCCCCAGCACGAAGACCTCGATCAGCGGCAGCATGAGCGCGAGCTGCCACACACTGCGCGACTGCACCTTCCACAGCGCCTGCCCGGCGGCGGACAGCTCCGGCAGCGGATCGAGCACCCGGCTGATTTCACGATCGACGGTGCCCGCGGCCCGAACCGTACGAATGCCGGCCAGGGTCTCGGTCAGCCGGGTGGCCAGGCGCCCCTGGGCTGCCTGGTAGTCGTCATACAGGCCGGACATGCGGGTGAAGAGCAGCCGTATCACAACGAGGGTGAGAGGGACGCCGGCCAGGAAAGCAGTGCCCACCCGCCAGTCGATGGTGAACAACGCGACGACGCCACCGGCGGAGGTGATCACTCCGACCGCCGTGCGCAACAGCGTCACCGGAACGTAAGCCGTGGTCGCGGTGTTGCTGACCAGGCGGTTGACGAGCTCCCCGGTGGGGAAGCGGGCGGCTTCGACGGCGCTCGCCGCGAGAAGACGGCCAACAAGGCGCATACGGAGCGAGACGACCGCCGAGGCGACGCAGGCGGCGCCGGCGACGACGGAGGCGATGTCGAGCAGGGTCATGCCGACCAGCAGGAGCGCGAGGTTCCTGGTTGCGGGCAGTGTGTTCCGGCCGGCCACGACCGCGTCCACGGTGCCGGCGAGCACCGCGGGCAGAGCAAGTGCGGTGACGCTCCCCGCCACTGTGACCATCAGGGTCAGCGTGAGGGGCGCCCATGTGCCTGTGGCCACGGAGGTGACGAGACGGCCGCCGTTTCTGCGCGTCACCTGCTCCTGGCTCGGTTCTGGCGCGGGGTCTCGCATCGCTTCTCTCTTTGTCGGGTGCGCCGTCGAGCGGCGGCCTGGCGCCCGGCTCGTCGGAGCCGACTCCCGCGGGTGTTGGAAAGGTGGATCCGCGCGTTGATATCGGTCGCGCGCCTCAGAGCGCGAGGGAGAATTGCCACCCCGGCAGGGTGGCAATCCCGGAAAGCCGCCCGGGCTGTCGCGTCAGCTACGGGCTTTTATCCGCCTGAACGGTAAATGTCCGTCAGTCTTGCTCCTCCCTCGACATGTCAGTGCAGTAGTTCGTCATGGTGCACGGGTAAAGACCGCTCTCCTCCGGGGCGGGGAGCATGTCGAGAGTCGTGATGTCGAGTTCCATCGTGGTTCTCCTTTTCTTGAACCAGCGCGCGTTCGCGCGGTGGTCTTTGGTGCCGCCGGCCCAGCCATGGTTGAAGGTGCCGGGGCCGGCGGGGTCTGTGGGCGCCGCTGAGAGAGGCGCGCCGGAAGAAGGGCGCCTCCGTCTTCGGGCGGTCTACCGGTCCTGCGCGGCGAGACGTGACCCGGTACGCAGGAAGGTGACGAGACGTTCGAGGACGACGTGGCCGTCTCGGCCGGCCAACGGGTCGTGTCCTGCGTCTGGAATCTCCAGGTAGGTGAGTGCGGCATCGGGATGACCGACCGTCGCCAGATGGTCGCGTAGTCGTCGCGAGTGGGCGACGGGGATGATCGAATCCTGCTCGCCGTGGATGAGGAGGAGTGGCCGCCGGATGTGCTCGGCCAGCCGGAGCAGGTCGCGGGGACCGAGTTCGTCATCGACGATCTCCTCGCAGCCGCCGAGGCGATCGAGCATGTTGCGTACCGACGTCGGCCCGTCCGCGTACAGTTCCCGGCCGGACAGGAACGGTGCGACGACGGCGGCGCGGGACCACAGGTCCGGCTCGGCGGCGGCCGCCAGCAACGCGAGGTAGGCGCCGTAGCTCGCGCCGTACAGCATGAGCCGGGAGTCGCCGGGCCCGCGCTCCGCCGCCAGGATCCGCCCCAGATGGAGGATGTCGGCGAGGTCGGGCCCGCCCCACGCGCCGCGGATCGCGTCGCGGTGGGCGGCTCCGTATCCGGTGCTGCCGCGCTGGTTGGGGGCGACCACGGCGATGCCTTCGGCGGTCAGGCGCTGGAACAAGGGGTCGTAGGTGAGCTGCCATGCCGCCTCGGGTCCCCCGTGCAGGGCGAGCAGCACGCGCCCGGCGCGGGTGGGGTCGCCGTAGACGACGGCTTCGACGGGGCCACCCGGCCCGTCGAAGCGGCGGGTGCGGGTGGGAGTCCACACGGTCCGGTCGTGGTCGGCCAGGACGGGCGTGGCGAGGGGGGCGGGAACGGTCACCACCTGTGGCGGGAGGTCGGGAGCCGAGTGGACCAGGTGCAGGCCGCTCTCGCTCCAGCGCCCGACGGGCAGCAGGGTTCCGGCCGCCGGGGCGAGCTCCTGGGTGCCGCCCTCCGCCAGGTCGTACAACAGCACGGTGGAGCGGACGCCATGGGCGACCGACAGCGCGAGATGTGTTCCGGCCGGGTCGAGAGCGAGCGGCGTTACCGTTTCCTCGATCGCGTTCAGCCGGTCGGGGAAGACGGTGAGCGCGTCGTCGTCCCACCGGCGGATTCCCAGCCGGTAGGCGCCTGCCTGCTTCTGGGCCGTCAGCAGGACTCCGGCGCGTGGAGCGGCGAGTAGGAGATGCTCCTCCCGTGTCAGGCCGGGCAGAGGAGTCACTGTGCCGTCGGATAGGTCCAGCATCACGGTGCACGCCCCCGGCCCGTAGGACATGGCCAGGGCGAGGAGGTTCCCGCTCTCGTCGAGCCACACACCTCCGCGGAAGAGGCCCGGGATGTCCGCCACGTGTTCGGGGAGTTCGGGCCGGCCCGACAGCCGCCAGACCATCGTGCGGTCGGCGGAGGTCGTGTGGAAGGCCACGGCGGCGGTGCCTGCGGTCTCGCCTGGTACCAGCCTGACGCCTCCGCCCTGGAAGGCGGCCAATTCATGGATCGATGCGACTGTGCCATCCGCGGCGGGGACGACGAGGAGGATCCGGTGATCGCCTTTGGCTGTGACGTGAGCCAGCAGGAGGTTCCCGTCGTCGGTCGGGACTCCGGTGCTCCAGACGCTCTCGCCGTCCCACGGGTGCAGGACGCGGTGCCGCGGACGCATCCCGGTGAGATCCCACAGCTCTGGAGCCGGGGGACGGCGGCCCCGGATGGTGAGGCACGCGGCGTAACGCCCCTTGCCGGAGAAACGGAAGTTGATCCGCCGCAGTTCCTCGGGCAAGCGCGGCGCCACGGTCGTCTTGGCGGTGACCGCGCCTGCCGTCTGCGCGCTCATCGCGCCCCGTCCTCGGCCGGTACGACCACGGAAGTGGCGGGTCCGACCATCCACGAACGGGCACCGCCGTGGCGCAACCGCCGCAAGAAGTCCAGGACTCCCGCCAGGCCGGTGTTCCAGCCGAAGCTCACCTCGGTACCGTTCTCGTTCGGCACCACCAGCAGCCCGTCCCGCATCACCGCACGTGTCCACAGACACGCGGCGAGTTCCTCGGCCTGGGCATGGTAGGCCGGCTCGCCGAGCAGAGCGGCCATGTCGAGCAGGAACTGCCCGTCGCCGGCCAGTCCGTGGCATGCGGCGGTTCCCGAGGAGAGGCGGGACGCGTGGACGGCGGCCGCGGCGCCTCTGGCGGCCTCCAGCAGCCGGTCCTCCCCGGTGGCGTGGTAGAGCCGTACCAGGAAGGTGCCGATGCCCGAGGAGCCGTTGCACCAGTGCGGCAGCCTGCCGCTGCCGCCGGGGGAACCAGCCCACCAGACGCTGTCGGCGATGTGGTCGGCCGCCGCCAGCAGCGTCCGCCCCCCGAGTGAGGCAGTCTCCAGGCAGTCGTCGCGCCCCAGTCCGACACCGGCGGCGAGCAGGAAGGAGGCGATGCCGGCGACGCCGTGGGCGAAGCCGTAGTGGACCACGCCCGCGAGTGACGAGGGAAAGTCCTTGGGGATGGGCCACAGCACGGTGGTGGGTGTGCGCTCGGCGGCCGCGAGGAGGTCGTCGGCGCACCGGCCGGCCATGTCCCGGAACCGGTCGTCGCCCGTGGCGTGCCAGAAGTGCAGCAAGGCCAGTCCCGTCCCGGCCAGGCCGTGACACACGTCGGGGTTCGGCCAGGTGACCGG
Source organism: Streptosporangium sp. NPDC049644 (assembly GCF_040675205.1). Lineage (NCBI taxonomy): Bacteria > Bacillati > Actinomycetota > Actinomycetes > Streptosporangiales > Streptosporangiaceae > Streptosporangium > Streptosporangium sp. NPDC049644. Next base: position 23,593 of record NZ_JBFAOJ010000041.1, read on the forward strand.
CAGGCCCAGTGCCAGGTCGATGCCCGCCACGCGTAGCTCGTGGTCGCCGAGCGCCCGGCCGGCCTCATGCAGCCCCCAGGCGATGCCGGCCCGGCCGAAGTACAGTCCCGGAGAGGGCCGCTCCTCGCTGCTCAGACGCCGCAACGTCCAATCCGCGGCGTCTTTGAGGCCGACGGTGACATCGGCTCGCCAGGGCTCCGGGAGGCCGGTCTGTGTGCCGGAGGGAGAGTCCAGCAGCGAGGACAGCAGCGTGAGGACTCCGGCCGAGCCGTACTGGACGGCGCACGGGTCGGCTTTCTCCCCGAATCCCGAGGTGGGCCACAGGTGGCCGCGGCCGGTGGGATCGTCAACGGCGTCGCGGTTCATCCGCCGTAGCGTGTACGCGATCCCGTCGTGGAGCAGACGGTCCTGTTCCACGACGCTGAGGCGGTGATCGGTGACATCGGTGGTGAAAGGGCGTGGCTCGGTGTCCAGCTTGTCGAGGAATTCCTGGACACGCCGCAGATTCCAGCGCCGGGCCGGGTTCTCCCGCATCAGGCCCAGAATCATCGGGGCCAGCGCCTCGGCCACGGGGTTGCCCACTGTCGCCACGCTCACCAGCGCCTCCACACGGGAGTCCCAGGGGCGGGCGTCGCGCGGTTCGTCGTCGGCGAGCATCGGTTGGCAGGCCGTTGCGAGGAAGAGCACAGTCGACCCGAGGGCGTACAGGTCCACTTCGACTCCCGGTGCGGGAGCATACTTGGGCGCGGTCACCTGCTCAGGCGGCGCGAAGCCGGGGGTGTAGGCCTTGCTCACGGAAGTGCCGGGCACGGCGGCCATCTCGAGATCGATCAGCCGGCAGTCGCCGTCGTCGCCGACCATCACGTTGTTGGGTGTGAGATCCCGCAGCACGTAGCCCTGCTGGTGGACGACGTCGACCAGGGCGGTCAGGCAGCGCACCACGGTCACCGTCGTGTCCTGCCGCCGGCCGGGATCGGTGAGCCTTCCCTCTCCGGCCCATGCGGAGAGCACCGTCCCTTCGAGGTGCTCCTGTGCCAGGAACAGGTTGTCACCCTGCTCGAACAGGTCCACCTTGCGACTCGTGATGCTCAGCGGCCCGAAAAGGTCGAGCATGTGCGCCTCGTGGCGGAGCTGATCGCGTTCGTCGCGCCCCTGCAGTGTGGAGCCGAGATGCTTACGCGCCTGCTTGATCACCACCTGACCACCGCAGAGTCGATCCTCAGCCAGGAACACCCCGCCCTTGGCGTTGTGGCGGATCGCCTGGCGCACCACGAACCGATCGGCCAGCAGTACGGCCTCTGGCGGGGTGGTCCGCGCCGGGGTCTGGCCCGAGTCGAAGGGACAGACGGCCCATTCCGGGGGGGAATACCAGGCGTTGCGTTGATCGGTCACGCCGGTGCCGTCCGGCGCGATCAGCCGCGAGGTGTAGGAGCCGTCGTTGTCCAGCACGCCCGGGGCGGAGAACACTCCGTAGCGGTAGTGGACCAGACTGCCGGGCCGGTAGGCCCGGTCGGAGAGGACGGGCGGACCGGGCAGGCCGTAGGTGACCGCATGCAGTTCCTCGGCGATGGCCACAGCCGTCTCGTCGTCCGGCGGATAGACGGTGATGAATTTGCCCATGGACCCGCGGTCGACGCCTCTGGACAAAAGGGCGGCCAGATCGTCGAACGAGGAGGCGAACTTGAACGGGCAGCGGTGGCGGACCAGTACCTCGGCCACTCGCGCCAGCACGACGGGGGCCGACAACTGCGTCGCCGACACGTGCAGCTTCCAGCCCTGCGCCCGGCCGGCGGACTTGGCCGGGGTGATGTACGTCCACGGCTTGTTGCGGCGGATCCCCCGCTCGCCGTCGGCGACCGGATCGGCGTCGCTCCGGTTCGCCTGGCGCCGAAGAGCCCCCCTGACGATGTCTTCCAGCAGGTGGGAGTCCGCGCTCATACGCTCCTTCGCACTCTCCCACTCCAGGCGCGGAGGGAAAGCCGCTGCTCGTTCCGACGCGGTACGCCGAGTGCGGGTCGAGCGCCCGAAGGGGCCGATGCCTGTCATGTCCCCATGGTGTGAGGACATACTTGTAGATCTCTAGGAGATAACTAAAGGGTGTCATCGGACGGGTCGAGTGCTCCCTGAGATGGTCGTTTCGCCGGCTGCCACCCCACCGGGGCCGACCTCCGCGCGCCTGGTTCCAGCGGGTCCGTATCGCCGGCAGAGCCAGGGCAAGTCCTCCGACTCCGGCCGGGACCGCGGCGTTCTACGCCGAACCGGCGATTTCATCGGTGACCTGTTCGGCGGAGGCGGCAAGCGCCGTTGAAGCTCGTCGGTTCGTGACCGCTGCCGGAAGAGCCGCATCAAGGCTGTCCCGCCAAGCACGGACCGCTGGAGAAGGTTCGGCGGTGGGAAACGTGGCGGCGCCGGGGGCGTCCACGTGCTCTAACAGAATTTCCAGAGCGCCGCGGTGGCGTCGTCGTGGGTCTTGGCGCGAGGCCACCGGGAGCCGTCCGGATCGTCGTGCTCGGCCTCGCGGACACGGCGGATCAACTCGGCGGGGCCGGGATCGTCCAGCAGGTCGAGGATCTGGCGCCAGGTGGTCAGGTGGAATCGGGCGGCGAGCCGGGATGCTCCGTCACTGAGCAGCGCGGCGGCGCGTACCTTCTCGGTCGGGAGGGTGCCGGTGAGAGCCTGTTCGGCGGCGAGGGGAGCGACCGCGGCGACCCAGAACCCGCCGTCGCGGTTGCGGTGATCGCGTAGTGCCTCCACATACCGCCGGTGGGCCGCGGTGTGCTCGGGACTGCCGGAGGGCAGGGCGTCCATGGCCGCCCGATGGGCCGCACCGACCCGTGCCTCTCGGTCATCGCAGACGACCAGCGGTTCGGCCGTGCCGAGCACGTCCAGCACGAGGACGGAATCGGCCAGGACGAGATAGTCCAGCGCGTCGGCTGTCCGGCGGAGTACGACGACGGTGGCCGAAGGGGAATCGGGATGGTTGAGGTCGCAGACGAAGTCGTGCAGGGAGGCCACCGTCTTGATGGCTTCGGCCAGGATCTCCGTCAGCGCCTTGTCGTCCTGGACCAGGGCGGTGATGAGTGTTGAGCCGAGCGATTGCGTGTACCAGGCGACACCGTGAGCACACCCCGATTCCGAGTCCGCCGGGGCGCCGGCACCATCGAGCAGGACGACGGCGTTCGGCGTGGCGGCGACGAAATCCTCGTTCGGCCGCCCGGGGGCCGCTTCGGTGGCGAAGGTCACGCGCATCGGATGCAGGTCTCCTCGTGACGGCAGAGCGGACTGGCCAGTCCCGCTCTGACCGGTTCCCCGACCGCCGGGTCCTATTCCACGTGGTCGGACAGGTTTCGTTTCGGGCAGGTCGGCTACCACGCAGGTCGAGCTAGAAGAAGACGGGAAGGCTCCCGAGCCATTCAGGAGGAACTGTGAACCGGTTGCCGCTCAGGCCGAGTCCGTTCAGGGTGGTGAGATTCCTCAGTGACTCTGGCAGGGAGGTCAGCTGGTTATAACTCAGATTGAGCCAGAGCAGGGCCATGAGGTTTCCCAATGACTCCGGCAGAGCGGTCAGCCGGTTACCTCCCAGGTCGAGCCTGGTCAGGCCGGTGAGGTTTCCCAACGACTCGGGCAAGGCGGCCAGTTCGTTTCCGGCCAGGTCCAGTTCCGCGAGGGCGGTGAGACTCGCCAACGACTCGGGTAAAGCAGTCAGCCGGTTATCGCGCAGGTCGAGCCGGAGCAGGGCCGTAAGGTTTCCCAACGACTCGGGCAGGGCGGTCAGCCGGTTGCGGCGCAGGTTGAGTTCGGTCAGTGCGGTGAGGTTCCCCAGGGAATCGGGCAGGGCTGCCAGTTGATTGTTGTACAGGTTGAGCCGGGGGAGATTGGTGAGGTTCCCCAGGGAATCGGGTAGGGCGGTCAGCCGGTTGTGGCGCAGGTTGAGTTTGGTCAGTGCGGTGAGGTTCCCCAGGGAATCGGGCAGGGCTGTCAGCCAGTTTCTGTGTAGGTCGAGTTTGGTCAGTGCGGTGAGGTTTCCCAGTGACTGGGGTAGGGCTGTCAGTTCGTTGTTGCGTAGGTCGAGTTGGGTGAGATCGGTGAGGTTCCCCAGGGAATCGGGTAGGGCTGTCAGCCGGTTGTGGCGCAGGTCGAGTTTGGTCAGTGTGGAGAGGTTCCCCAGCCATTCCGGCAACGCCTCCGGGCCGCGGCAGGACAGATCGAGTGTGGTCAGGGCGGTGAGGTTCTCCAGCGACTCGGGCAGGGCGGCCGACTGGTTACCGCGCAGGCTGAGCGTGGTGAGAGAGGTGAGCTCTCCCAGCCATTCCGGCAATGTCTGCAGACCGAGCCCGGACAGGTTGAGCGTGGTCAGAGCGGTGAGGTTCCTCAATGACTCGGGCAGGACGGCCAGCCGGTTGTAACTCAAGTCGAGCTTGGTCAGGTGAGTGAAGTCGCCGAGCAGCTCGGGCAACGCCTCCAGCCCTAGATTGGACAGGTGGAGGCTGGTCGATCCGTTCCGTAGGCGCTTGCGGATCCGTGCGACGGCGATCGCCTGCCCCGTTTCGGACCACATCATGATCTCCCTCTTGTCATCGCTCGTGCCCGGGCTCGTCCTCCTGTCACGCCGTTCTTCGGCCCGTTCCCTCGGTGCCGCTTCCGTCAGGAGCACTGTCGACGAGGCTAGAGACCGAGACTGGAGACCAACTTGTAGGTCAGTGGGGGCCTGGTGGTGGGTGATCGCGTTCCGGAATTCCTCGCGACCGACGCGGAGACAGGTCGGGCCAGGCAGGACATATTTGAGACGTCGATCAATGTCTCGTTTCACGTACGCTCGGATCATGGTGCGAAGTCAGGCGGAAGATGTGGACGGCTACCTCGCCGAGGTGCCCGAGGAACGCAAAGAGGCTCTGATCCGGCTGCGTGAGTTGTGCCGTGCGGAACTGCGGGGATTCACCGAGGTGATGGCGTACGGGATGCCCACCTATGAGCGAGACGACATCGGGGAGATCAGCTTCGCGAGCCAGAAGCAGTACATCTCCTTCTATCTGCTGCGCAGCGAGGTCCGCGAAGCCTTTGCGGAGCGGCTGGCAGACCATGACATGGGCAAGGGCTGCCTGCGCTTCCGCGGGCCGGAAAAGATCGACTTTGTGCTCCTCCGGGATCTGCTGCGGGCCACGGTGGCCGGACCGGGCAAGATCTGCTGACTGCCGTGACGCGAGGTCGGCGGGCATCCGCGCACCCGGTCGGTCCGTGTGCTTGTCGGCCGCGCCTGCCTGCGCAGACGGCAGATTCTGCACACCATTCCGGAGAAACGCGACCAGGCCGGTCACCGGCTTCGCCGAGGATCGACCGGTGGCCGCCCGCCGGGGTCCGACCGCGAGATGTACGGACGCAGACACAACGCCGAGTGCCGGATCGGCCTTCTGGTGATGTCCGTGACCCGGGAGCGCAGCTTGTGGAGGACCTCATTCAGTGGGAACCGTCTCTATTCGCCTGAGGCCGGAGACGTCTCCCGTCTGATCCAGTCGAGGTAGTCGGTGTTGCCAACCACCAGGGGGACCGCGACGATCTGTGGCACCTCGTAGGAGTGCAACTCCCGCACCCGCCGGGCGAGGTCCTCGAACCGCCCCGCGGTGGTCTTCATCAGCAGCAGTAACTCCTCGGAGCGCTGGATCTCGCCCTCCCACCAGTAGACGGACTCGATCGGAGCGATGATCTGGCAGTCGGCGGCCAGCCGCCGGCCCACCACCGCCGAACAGATCCGCTCCGCCTCCTCGCGGCTGCTGGTGGTGACACGAACCTCGACACAGTCCGAAGCATTCTCGACCATGCCGACACCCTGCCGAATCATCCCCATGGGCATCAAGAGCGGCACTCCGCGGTCAGGAGGCCTGAATGTCATCGACGACGGCGTGATCACATCAGGGGGCCGGCGGCACCAAGCCTCGCCGAGGACGGGTTCGCCGGACCCGGCGCGGACATCCGACCGGTGTCGGGTGATCCGCACGGATCCGACCCCGAACCTCGAACCGGAGAACCAGCAGGTCAGTCGTCCACGAGATCCAAGGGATCGAGGGGAGTCGACGGGTCGAACAGTCTGGGCAGCTCGCCCGTGTACAGCATCTTCAACACCAGGGTCACCGGCCCGTCCTGCTTGATCTTCAATGTGGCCCGCAGCACCGCGCCGTCCCCGGAGCCGACCTCGTCGTGCGTGATGTCCTCGACGAGGTCGGACAGCGGTGTGCCGGACTGCGTCACGGCCTTCGTGGTGAGCTTCCCGGTGAAGGTCTCCTTCACCCCGGTCCCACGCGGCAGCACGCACACGACGTTGACCGCCTGGTCGGTCGTGGCCGCGGGGCGGCGCAGTCCCACGCCGTACAGCGCCACGGCCGTCGGTGCGGGTGGTGCCGTGACCGCGGCGGCGACCACGTCGCCCAGACACTCGGCGATCGCGGCGTGATCGGGGTCGGCCGCCAGGGAGGGGCTGCCGCCCAGGGCGCTTGCCACCGGATCGGCCGAGGCTCCGGACACCAGCACCGAATCGGTCACCACCACCTGGTTGAGCTGGTTGAGCAGGCCGAGCTCGCTGCTCAGCGCGCTGTCCGGGGCGATCGCGCCGTCGGCGGCCAGCGTCAGTCCCTGCTGCCCACCGATCGTGCGCGGCTTCGCCCCCAGGGCGGTCAGCTTGGTACGGATGGCCGCCGCGTCCTGCTTGCCGTCGATACGGATCGCGGTATTCGGCGGGTTACCCAGGGAGACGGCCCGGACGGCCCCAAAGACGTCGATTCCGGTCTTCTCGGGGAGCAAGCGCGCGCTGCTGCCGAGCGCGCCGAAGCCGAAGCCGATCGCCGGCAACCAGCGTTCCTCCTTCTTCTCCGGGCCGCTCGCGGTGACCACGCCCAGCTCGCGCCAGTGCGTCATCTCTCCGTACTCCAGGTATTCGGCGGCCGGTCCGCCGGCTGACAACGCTTTCATCATCTCGCGCAGTCCGCTGGATTCTCCGGCGCCGGTGACCGGGGAGTCCGAGGCACCCGGGGGCCTGGCACCCGGGGTGGCCGGGGCCGGGTCTTCCGCTCCGCCGCAACCCGTCACGACCAGGCCTGACATCGCAAGAAACAACCCGAGCCCACGCACATTCGGAACCTTGGCCATTGACCGCCCCGGTCGCCGCCGTGAGCAGAGGGTCAGTGCTCTTCTCATGATCTTGTTCCTTCAGGTTTGTGAACGAGATCATTGTCCGGGTCCCCACTGGTGTTTCGGTGAGAGATCACTGCAACCGCGGCATTGCAAGTATGTGACAAGTGAAAGCTGGCAGGCTGGGCGACGGACATTCAGGGAAGGGACCTATGTTTGGGATTGTTCGCCCATGCCGGCACGGGATGTGCGGTGGGCTGTTCAAGGAGTGGATGGCGCACCTGTGCGGGCTCTGCCTGGCCCTCAGGGACGAGCACGGGCACGCCTCCAGGTTGGTGACCAACTACGACGGTCTGCTGGTGTCCGTGCTCACCGAGGCGCAGGCACCGGCTTCCTCCCCGCACCGGCGTGCGGCGGCCTGCGCCCTGCGCGGGTTCAAGGGCGCGGACGTCGTCGAGGCCGAGGGGGTACGGCTGGCGGCCGCGGTCTCGCTGATCCTGGCTGCGGGCAAGGTCAGGGACCACGTCGAGGACGGCGACGGCATCTACGCGCGCCGATTGGTGGCGGCCGGTGCGGGGCGGGTGGCCGATCGCTGGTCGGCCGCCGGATCGGATACGGCCTCCGCCCTCGGGTTCGATCCCGCTCCGCTGCTCGTCGCGGTCGAGGAGCAGACCCGGCTGGAACGCCTGCCGAACCCTAGCCTGCTCCAGCTCACCGCCCCCACCGAGGCCGCGGTCGCCGCCGCCTTCGGGTATACCGCCGTACTGGCCGGCAAGCCGCACAACCAGGAGACGCTGGAGGAGGCCGGGCGCTACTTCGGCCGCCTGGCACACCTGCTGGACGCCGTCGAGGACCTGGCCCGCGACCGCGCCCAGGGAGCCTACAACCCGCTCGTCGCCTCGGGTACCGACCTGGCCGTCGCGCGGCGGCACTGCGACGACGCCGTGCACGGATTGCGTCTGGCGGTGGCCGAACTGGACCTGGAGCGACGCCATCTGGTCAACGCGCTGCTGGTCAAGGAGACCGGCCGCGCCACCGGCCGGATCTTCGGCGAGGCCGAGCAGGAGAGTCCCGAGGCGCCCCCGCGTGATCCGCGGCTGAAGCCGGACCCCGGCGGGCTGCTGTCGCTGCTGTGCATGTCGGCGGCCTGCTGCACCTGCGGGCTGTACCGGCCGCCGTGGGACGAGGATCGCTACAAATCGTGCGGTGAGCGCTGCGACCCCGGCGGCTGTGACGGCTGCGGGCAGTGCTGCAACGGGTGTTCGGGGTGCTCCGACTGCTGCTCCGGCTGTTCCGACTGCTGCGACTGCAACTGCAACTGCGACTGCTAGGGCGCGTCGTCGAAGTGTCACAGTCGCCTGCCTTCGGGCAGGTGGCCTTGGTCGAAGAGGGAGAGCCGGTGGGACGATGACGGACGACAATCTGCGCTTCGCCTCGGCGGACGAGTTCGCCGCCTGGCTGGAGGCGAATCACCGAACCGCCCGCGAGGTCTGGGTCGCCATGCCGAAGAAGGGTACGGCGGTGCCCTCGACCTCCAGGGCCGAGGCCCTGGAGGTCGCCCTGTGCTATGGCTGGATCGACGGCAAGTCCTTCTCGGGAAACGTGCCGGACGGCTGGTGGGCCCAGCGCTTCTCACCGCGCAGGCCCCGTAGCTCATGGTCGAAGATCAATTGTGTCAAGGTCGAAGAGCTCGTCGCCGCCGGTCGGATGCGGCCGGCCGGGCTCGAACAGGTCGAGCTGGCCAAGGCCAACGGCCGCTGGGCCGCGGCCTACGCTCCGTCGAGCGCGGCGGAGAACACGCCTGATCCGCCGGCGGCGCGATCCTAGCGGGGCCGGTACCTTCTGGTGGGTGAAACCGGTGTTGGGAGTCGACGCGTGAGCCAGTCCGGCAAGGTCCTCTACGTCATCGTGTGCGCCGCGGGCGGCGCCGACGACGTGGGACGTCTCGTCACCCTCGCCCAGGACAAGGGCTGGGTCGTCCAGATCGTCGCCACCCCGTCCGCGCTGGACTTCATCGACGTCCCCGCCCTGGAAGAGCAGACCGGCCGCCCCGTCCGCAGCCGGTACCGCAGGCCGGACGAGCCCAAGCCGCCGAGAGCCGATGCGATCATCGTCGCTCCCGCGACCTACAACACGATCAACAAGTTCGCCCAGGGGATCGCCGACACCTACGCCCTCGGCCTCCTCGCCGAAGCCCCCGGGCTCGGTATCCCCGTGGTCGTACTGCCTTCCGTCAACGGCGGCCTCGCCTCCCGCGAGCCGTTCCGCCGGAGCGTCGAAAGCCTTCGGGCCGAGGGCGTCCCCGTCCTGCTCGGCTCCGCCGCCGGAGGCGGGGAAGCGGAGAGCCATCCCTGGGCCCTTGCCCTCGAAGCCCTCGAAGGAATCGGGCGGCTCCGTCGCGAGAGCACGGAAGCGGCGATCCCGGAGGAGGGCCGACCGTAGATCGCCGCCCGGAAACGATCACGCGCGGGAATCCGGTGCCGTGCGCCGTGTCGATTCCCGGGCACTGTCACGTACCGGCGATCGTCACGGGACGCGGTATGCGCGGTGCGAATCGCCTGGGGGCCATGGCCGTAATCCCGCTGCTCACCGTGCTCGCATGGTTTCTTTCCACCGCGATCAGGGCCACGGGGAATGTCGAGGAGAGCGTTACCCCGGAGCGGGAACTGTACGGTCTCGCGCACCGCTGCCGGGATTCCTATTTCCTCTTCGACGACTTCGACACCGATGCGAGGAACCTGCTTGCCCGGACGCGGGCGGCGGAACCATATCTACAAGATTTATCCCACATCGCCCGCTTGCTCCATGGATTCCATAATGTCGGCGATCATGCGAGTTGCCATGGTTTCGTCGTTGGTTAGATGATTGATGTAGTCGGCCAGCAGAACGAGGGTCGCTTCCAGGGCGTTCATCTCGGCTTCGGTCCAGGGGCCGTACTGCTTGCGCCAGAGCGTCGGGCTCAGGCCGATGGCGCTGGCGGTCAGCATGCCCGCCATGGCGGGGATGGCCTCGGGCTTGACGCTTATGGTCATCTTGCGCATGCTGCCGATGACGTAGGGCACCACGGATTCGACCACGTCACGGTCCTGCTCCTCGTGGGCCTGGCGCAGCCACTCCATGTACAGGTAGACGAGCGTGCAGGCGCCGTCGAGCACGTCACCGGCGTCTTCGCTGGAGAAGGATCCGAAGAACTCGTCGATCAGTTCTCGCTGCTTGGGGTCGGCCTGCGAGATGCCCTCGCGAATACGGGTGAGAAGCGAGTCGACGTAGAGCAGCGCGGTCCCTACATCACCAACCGGGGCATATTCCGGGTCAAAGGAAGAAAACATCGCTACCTCGCTTGTGGCTTGATATCCGGCCTGCCATACCGGGTGGTTGTGGCAACGTCTCTGTCGAAAAGTACTCCCTCAGGAAGCGTCGCAAGGCGGATATTCGGGCAACTGAGTAGGTGAGGATTAGGGCGCAATCCCGAAAACATGATGATCTCCAAAATTTTCGGGACGGATGATCTTCCAGGCCGGGCCGGGCCGCGGTCGCGTCGTCGTGGATTTTCGTCCGAGGCCGCGGGGAGCCGTGGGAGCCGGTGTGTTCGGCGTCGCGGACCCGGCGGATCAGCTCGCCGAGGGCCTCGCGTCAGGCGGCCGCCCCGAGCCGGACAGGTAGAGGTCGCGGACGAATCGCCGGCGCCTCCGTCGCGGATCCGCGGTCAGGTGTCCTCGCCCGACAACGCGCCGGGCCGAGAGTGCGATCGGCGGGCGGAGACGTGGGCGCACGCGCCGAGCGCGAGCGGGTGCGCTCGGCGCGAGGGGTCCTCAGTACGAGGGATCCGAAATGGACTCGGCCCGGTAGATGTCCATCGGCTCCTCGCCGTCCTCGTCCACGCCCACCTTCCTCAGCCGCAACGTTCGGCTGCCGATTTTCAGGGAGCGTTCACCATTGATCTCCGTGGACGCGAACACCGTGACCGAGTGACCGTGCATATCGCGTACCTGGTCGTATTCCGGTCCGTCAGGAATGTCGAGCTTGATGCGCCTCGTCTGGAACGTCACTCTCCCAGTGTGAAAGCCCCGGCTTCGAAAATCGATCGCGCGCGCAATGATATTTGGCATCGGTTTCAACCGGATGGTTATGGCGCTCTGCCCGGGACGACGCTCCCGCGGCGGGCGGGAGCTACGGCAGCGGATCGATCTCAAGGCTCTGGTCGTACTGGACGAGCTCGGCCCCGCGGTCCGTGAGGATGGGCCATCGGGTGGCGCGGGCACACCAGATGACGTGTCCGGCCGTGATGTCGCGCGATCCGTCGAGGATCTCCGCGATGTCCCCGACCTTCCCGTGTGTGAAGTCATCGATCTTCACGCCGGGCGTCGTGACGAGCTCGAACAGCTCCACCTGGGTGGAGATCGGGGAGATGGACAGGACGGCCGCGAGGCTGGTCGCCGGGACGCATATCCCGCCACCACGGAAAAGGCACATGGCGGCGACGCTTCTGGAGTACTCGGTCTTCGCCACCGCGATGTCGACCAGCGCGCTCACGTCGAGCACTCGACCGGGAAGCACGGCTCAATGCCTCCTGAACGGGCGAATGCCGATCTGGCCCCACTCCGCCTCGGAGATCTGGTCGACCCCGAGGGATTCGGCTGCCACGTCGAGGTCTTCTCGGTGCAGGTTCCAGCGGTGCATCAGGGTGATCACGTGGGGTTTGTTGCCGATCTCTCGCTGGACCGCCGTGTGGATCACGTCGACGAGGCGGTTTCCGGTCAGCCGTGCCTTACGAGAGAGCGCCTCATAGTCCGCTTTATCCAGCTCTATAGTGATAGAGGTTTCGGGAGCTGATGTGCTGATGGTCTTCTGTCCTTCTCTGAGCTGAAGATGTGCCAGCCAGAGCGGAACCGAATCCGATTCATGTCTGGCGCCATCTTGATCATTCGCTGATGGTTTTTCCGATCCTGTGCCGTCTCGCCTTGTCGGCATGGAGTGGGCCATAAGCTCGACAGTAGCTGTGAATTGCGGATTATGGCAGCACTTCTACATGACTTCGACGGCAGGTGCGAGCGGGATTCCCGGTCGCGTGCCGACTGTCGTCCGCGTCACCTGCCTTTCCGTACCCCGAGATCGCGTCTCATCTCCGGTGGGGACGTCGTCGGTTTCGGGCATCCCCGGGACTACGCGTATCTCTACGCAACCAAGCGTATCCACATATGTGCATATGTGCAGGTCCCAAATTCATTGTTCACGGAAACCTGATGGCTGGGTGGGGGCGGATGGGCCTGGAGCGGGATCGGAGGGGGCTGAGGTGGGAGTGGCGGTGCCGCAGAATCCCGCGGCCCGCCGCTGCTCTGCTATCTGGTCGACCGGTTTCCGGTACTCCGACTGCTCCTCGGGTGGCGGCTCGTACCGCCACGAGTCGCTCTCGAGGACGAAGCCGAACTCCGTCGTGTCGCCGAGCCGGCTGGCCCGGACTATGGCGGTGTCGCCAGTGATCGCGACATCGGCGATGGTGAGCGGGGAGTTCGCCACGAGGGGCGGGCAGAGGCCGAACAGCCTCACGTACTCCTCCCGGGTGATCAACCCCTGTGCCCCGGTGGTCCACAGGTCCCAGAAATCACCGTAGGAGCCACTGCCGTACGCGTCGAGCGCCGGCTGGGCGGCCTGGCGGACCGAGGCCTCCGAGTGCTCGGCATCGGGCGTCGGAGCCGCGAGCGGCGGTGAGGAGGGCGGGTTGAGCACCATGAACACGGTGATGACGGCCCCGATGACCATACCGAGGGCCATGACGACTATCACGGTCAGCCCGCGCCCCGTCTCGCCCCGCGGCGGCTGACCGTACTGCGGCGGAGGCGGATAGCCCACGTGCGGTCTCCGGAGGGCCGACAAGAGCGGATGAACGTGATCATAATCCCCGCAGCTCGCGGCTGGCCACGGTCGCCGCCCACATTAGGAGGAAGGGGACATAATTCCCTCGTGATCCAAACGATCGGTACGGCCGTCGCCGTCTTCGCCGGCACCAACGTGGACGACATCATCCTGTTGACCGTGCTGTTCCTGGCATCCCGGGCGGGTGGTGTTCCGCGCCCATGGCAGATCGTCGCCGGTCAGTACACGGGCATCGCCGCCCTGGTGGCCGTCTCGGCCGTAGCGGCCCTCGGGCTCGCGGTGCTGCCGGACCGCTGGGTGGGGCTGCTCGGCCTGGTGCCGTTCGGCATGGGGGTGTGGGGGCTGGTCAGAGCAGGAAGGGGTGGTGACGGTGAGACGTCACGGGTCGCCTCCGGCCTGCTCTCGATCGCGGGGGTGACCGTCGCCAACGGGGCCGACAACATCTCCGTCTACACCCCGCTGTTCCGCACGATCGGTCCGGCAGCCAGTGCCCTCACGATGGCGGTGTTCGCGCTGCTTGTCGCGGTCTGGTGCGCGGCGGCCTCCTGGCTCGGGTCGCACAGGAAGATCATCGAGCTGGTGGAGCGGACGGGCACCTGGCTGGTGCCCGTGGTGTTCATGATTATCGGTGTGGTCATTGTGGCGGAGTCGATATTTAGATAAATATGGACAATTCGCCCGAATTTGGGGCAGGTGTATCGGGGAATTAATCATTATGCGAGACCATTTGCGCTTCTATCGGCATCGATGGTTCAAGGCGTGGATCGCCATGATCGTTCTATCCTTCTCGCTCATCGCCATGATGCAGGCGGCCGGCAACCAGGCGGTCATGCCCGCGGCCTTCTTCTACGGGGCCGCGGCCGGGCCCATCGCGCTCCTGCTCGCCATCCACGACCGTATTCATATCGCCACCAGCGTGCCGGCCATGACGCTGATGGGGATGTTCCTGTTCGGCGGGGGCGTCGCCCTGTTGCTCGGCGGTTATTTCGACTCGCTTTTCATCTCCCAGAAGAACAGCACCTCGATCCTGCGGGTCGGATGGATCGAGGAGCCCGCGAAGCTCGTCCCACCTCTCGCGGTCGCCCTCACCGGGCGCCATCTCACCAAGGCCGCGGGGGTCGCGCTCGGCCTGTCCTGCGCGACCGGATTCACGATCATGGAATCGATGGCCTACGCCTGGAAGAGCATCGCCAACAACGGCGGTGCCGTCGGTGCGGGCACGATTCTCCTCATACGCGGTCTCACCACCCCCTTCAGCCACCTTGTCTGGACCGGTCTGGTGTGCGCGGTGGCCTTCGGGGCCTGGCAGATCAGAGGCCGTGCCGTCGTCACCATCCCCATCATCGCCGCCTTCATGACGGCGGCCCTGCTCCACTCGCTCAGCGACGGCCTGCTCATTCTGGACATCCCCCAGCCCGCCCGCCTGCTCTTCCTCGTCGTCGCCGCGGCGAGCTACTGGCTGTTCCACCGGGCCACCCGCGACCTGAGACCACAGGCCGCCCCGGCCACCGAACCTTGAGATGTTCCACGTGAAACGTCACAACTGGGAGAGCAGCCACCGGGGACCGGCGACCTCGGCGCCCAGTTCCGTGACCCGCTCGCGCAGCCCCCGGTCGGCGGTGACGACCAGGACGCGCTCCCACGGGCGGGCGTCCCGCACGGCCTGGACGACCGCGTCGTCCCCGCTTCCCGGTGCGGCGATCACGGAGACGCCGGACACCGGAGGGGTGTCGCGGGCGGCCCCCTCGACGATCGCGGTCACCCGGGGGAACCAGCGCGCCAGGGCCGGGATCTGGCCGGGCGCGGTCCACAGGCCACCGGCGGCGTGCGTGCCGACCTCGGTGAGCAGCCTGGCCGCCGCGCCGGCGCGGTCCCTCCACCAGCCGTGTTCGGCGCGGGCGCCCACGATGTTGGCGATGTCGAGGACGACGAGGGAGGGGGCGAGCGCGAGAGCGATCACCGGCCAGGTCTCGGCGAAGCCGGGGTGAAGTCTTTTGGCGGTGACCTCCTCGGCGGGAAGCCAGCGCAGGTCGGCGCTCTCACTGTTGCCGGGAACCGCTTTCAGTAGTTCCACGGCCTCGGTGATCACCGTCTCGAAGGACCAGCCGCCGTGGTCGTCGAGGTAGACGCCCTGGATCCGCAGGCCGGTGCTGTCCAGCATGGCCTCCTCGAACGCCTCACGCAGGGCGGTCGTGACGGTGTCCTCGTGGCTGTCGCGGGCACCGCCAGGCAGTCCCCAGGTGCCGCCGTGGTGGCTCCAGAGGGAGCGCTTCTGCATCAGGATGTGCGGCTTCCCCGTGGCGTCGTGGTGGACGGCGAGCAGCCCGGCCGCCCCGTACACGCCCCAGTGCCGGTGCCCGCGCTCACATTGGGCCCAACCGTCCCCATCACTGGCCGCCATGGACCAATGATGCATCAGCCTGGTCCGGCGGCGCCGGACCGGGTCGGCCTTCCCGCCCGTGCTCCCGGCGACTCTACGAGTGGGAGGCCCTGTACACGCTCCTCCTTTTCCCGATCCTCTGCCTTCTGGCGGGAATCGCCTTGGTATGCCGGCTGTTACGCGCCCGCGCCAACTCGTACGCGATCTCTCCAGGGGTCTTTCACGTGTACGCCGCGCCGTACCTGGTGCTCGGCTGGATCCTCCCCATCGTCAACCTGTTCGCCCCGAAGGGGATCGTCGACGACATCCTGGCCACCTCCCGGCCAGGCGGCCTGCGACCGGGGAGCGACCCCTTCAGGGCCCGCCGCTCGGGTCTGGTCTGGGCATGGTGGCTGACGTGGGTGCTGTGGCCGTACGCGACGCTGGCGTCCGTGGGGCTGGCGGGGACGGACATGGAGGGCCTGGAAAGCGGCCTGGAGAGCGGCCTGGCAGACCTCGCCCTGATCGTCGGCATCGCGCTGCCGATCGCCGCGGGCCTTCTCGCCATCCGGGTCGTCCTGACGATCACCGATCTTCAGGAGACCGCCCGCGCCGGAGGGCCGGCCTGTTCCTCCACACGGACGACTTCGCCCGCGACCACGAGCGGATGCTGGCGGCGGGCGTCACCTTCGAGGAGACTCCGCGGCACGAGCCCTACGGCACGGTCGCCGCCTTCCGGGACCTGTACGGCAACCGCTGGGATCTGGTCCAGCCCCGCGTCTCACCCGCGTACGGCTGAGCCTCGCCGATCGGATGACCGGTCAGCCCCGGACGACCGCCGCGCGGCCTCGTGGTCGTGTGCTCGCCCGGCTACCCGCGTTCGGCGGGTGCGGAGGCGACCTTCGCGTCGAGGCGGTTGGCGTACAGGCTGGTGGCCGTGACGGTGGCCAGGACCGCGATGATGACGCCCAGCGAGACCGGAGTGGGGATCTCCGGGAGCCACGTCCAGACGCCGTGCGCCCAGTGCAGGACGAGCTTGATCCCGATGAAGGCCAGGATGATGCCGAGTCCGTGGTTCAGGTGCCGCAGTTTCGCCAGGAAGCCCAGGAGGACGAAGTAGAGCGCGCGAAGGCCCAGCAGGGCGAAGGCGTTGGTGGCGAAGACGAGGTAGGGGTCCTCGGTCACGCCGTACACCGCGGGCACCGAGTCGACGGCGAAGACGATGTCGGTGGCGAAGACGGCCACGATGGCCAGCGCCAGCGGGGTCAGGGCGCGGCGGCCGCCCTCACGAACGACCAGGTGGGAACCGCGATAGTCGTCGGTGACCGGCATGAAGCGCCGTAGCAGCCGGACCGTGCGCATGGAGGAGATGTCGACCTGCTGCTCGTGCCCGCCCAGTGCGTCCTTCATGATCTTTATGGCGGTGAAGATCAGTATCGCGCCGAACAGCAGGAACGCCCAGGTACCGCTCTGCAGGACGGCCGCCCCCAGGGCGATGAAGATCGCCCGCAGGACCAGTGCGCCGACGATGCCGTACAGCAGGACCCGCTGGGCCAGGGCTGCCGGGACCGCGAAGGCGGACAGCAGCAGCATGAACACGAACAGGTTGTCCACCGACAGGGACTTCTCCACCACGTAGCCGGTGAAGAACTCCACCGCCACGCCGGACCCGAAGACCCCCCACAGATAGACGCCGAAGATCAGGGGCAGTGCCAGGTAGAAGACCGACCAGCCCACCGCCTCGCGCATCCGTACCTCGTGCGGTCGCCGCGTCAGTATGAAGTCCACGGCGAGCAGCAACAGCAGAGCGGCCACGGTGATGGTCCACAGTTGTGGCGAACCGATCGTTTCAAGACTGGCTGCTGACAGGAATGCCTCGGTGGGCATGAAACCTCCTCGAACGTGCTTGGCCGTTCGAGGTCTCCTTCACCCGCACTGTGCAGGTGGCCGCCCGGGGACGTTATGAAACGTCCGTACTGACCGGATCGACTCTTGGGAAGTACTCCCCTCGTCGTCCCAGATTAGGGCAGTCGCCGGATGGTCCTCTACTTCGGGTCGCTGCCGGGGTCGGATCCGCACGAATGGTGGAATCAGCCACCTCGGTCGGCGACACGGCCACCGAGCATGGGGAGACCCGGCGGAGTGGCCCCACCCGCACCGGCCGGACGGTCACGGCGGCGGGAGCAGGGGGACGCCGGACCACGGGCCTCAGCCGCCGCCCTTGCTGAAGTGCTGGTAGTCCTTGATGCCTGACCAGTAGCCGCCCCACTCCCAGCCTTTCGCCTGGAAGGCCTTGACCACCCGGTCGCCCGGGTTGATCACACCGGGGGCCTGCACCGGGCGCTTGGCGAACTTGCGGGCGTTGCTGTGCGCCACCGATCCGTTGGACGAAACGTACGGGTTCTCGCGCGGATTGATGTCGATGGCCCGGCCGTAGGCGTGCTTGGACCAGCTGCTCGACCCCGTCGCCGGGCGGCAGTTGAAGGCCGAGGTGTTGTTGGCGTCGATCGAGTCGAAGTCGTCGCCCTTGTAGACGTCGACGAGCTCCATCTTGTTGATCGGCCAGCGCCAGTCGTACAGGCGCCGGAAGATCGAGACGACGTCGTCGGCCACGCCCTTGTACACCACCAGCTCGCCGGTGTGCGGCTTGTCGTCGAAACCCCAGTAGGTCATCGTGATCAGCCGCAGGTCGCTGAGCGGGACCGGGCAGCCCGGCCGCCAGGAGTATTCGAGCAGTTGACGGGTGACAGGGGAGATCTTCGCGGAGAACTTCGGCGGGCCTGTCGGGGTCGGTGTCGCGGTGCCGGGTTCTGGTGTCGTCGTCGGTGTCGTCGTCGGTGTCGCCGTCGCGGCGGCCGGCTCCGATGCCGCCGAGGTCGACCGCGCGGACGACGTGGGCTGGACCGGCACGGACCGGGAGTCGGCCGTGCCGCAGGAGGCGGCCGCCAGACAGCCGACGGTCATCGCGAGCGCCGCCCGGGTACGGACCGTGAATTTAGATCTTGCCACGTGCCGCCTCCCATCAAAACGGACAAAAAGGACAACAGTTCATTGTAATTGATCAATTACCGAGGTGGCGGGCGATCACGGCGGTGATTCACTCGTGGGTGATCATGGAATCCGTCGGCCGGAGAGTGCCGTTGACCGCAGCCATCAGCTCCCGGTACCGCTCGACGCGCGAGTCGTGCTCGGTGTGGTCCCGTAGCACCGACTCCGGGGTGCGCTCCTGTGCGTCGGCCATGAGCGCGAGGATCCGGGCCACGCCGCCGCCCGCCCTATCCGTGATCAGGGTGCCGGCCTCGTGCCAGGTGGTCGGATCGAGTTCGCCGGCCTTCTCCCGGAACTCGCCGCCCATCTCGCGCGGGGAGGCGCGGAAGTCGTCGTCGTAGAGGCGGCAGCCGCTCCGGGTGCGGCCGCGTTCGGGAAGCACCCCGGTGTCGGAGTGGAAGCGGGTCGTTTTCACCGGCAGACCGGAGAGTCTGGCGAGCTGTCCGATCGTGTAGCTCATGCGGTCATTATTCCGTTGAGCCTCCGGTAACTGGAGATTTTAGGTTGCCGGACATGTCGAAGAAGAAGGTCAGCAGGACCGCCAAGCTCCAACTCCCGGCCGGTGAGGCCGGCCCCGCCGCCGTGGGCAAGGACCTCGGCCCGCTGGGACTGAACCTCATGGAGTTCTGTCGCCGGTACAACGCCGCCACGCAGGACCGGCGGGGATTCGTGGTCCCCGTCGTCGTCACCGTGTTCGAGGACCGCTCGTTCGAACTGGCGATCAGGATGCCCACCACGGCCTCGCTGATCCGCCGGACGATCGGCCTGGACGGCGGCAGCCCCCGCCCGGGGCATCAGGCGGCGGGCACGATCACCCGCGCGCAACTGCGGGAGGTCGCCAGGAGCAAGATGCCCGATCTCAACACCGCGGACCTGGACCAGGCCGAGAAGATCGTCACCGGTACCGCGCGTTCGATGGGGCTGACCGTCCGGGACTGAACGCTCATGGCCGACGAGACGACCCGCCGGCCGTTCCTTGAGACCGGAGTGGCCCCGGGCCCTGTCCGTGGCGCGGCTTACGCCCCGATCTGTAGCTGCTTGGCACGCGAACCCGGGTTCCTTGGGAAGGCTTTTCATCGAAACGTATCGCGCCTGTGTTCGAACCCGCGCTACAGTCATGGGCACGGGATCGAACACGGGTTCGGGCTGACGTCCTCCCAGGTGAAGGGGTGTGCCATGGCGATGCTCGCGACACACGCTCCGTTTCCTCGGGTGCCGGTGGAGCGCGGTGCGACACGCCGTAGCTCTTTCTACGGAAATCTAAGCCGACCGCTATATCCCGTCATAAAGTCCGAGAGCGTGGACCCCGTGCGCAATCCCTACGCTCCAGGTGCCGGACAACGCCCCCCAGAGCTCGCCGGCCGCGACCGTGAGCTACAGCAGTTCGAGATCGTCCTTGAGCGGGTGGCCCGCGGGCGCCCCGAGCGCAGCATGGTGGTCACCGGGCTGCGCGGCGTCGGTAAGACCGTCCTGCTCAACACCTTCAAATCGATGGCCATGCAGCGGCTGTGGGGCACCGGGAAGATCGAGGCCAGGCCCGACCAGTCGATCCGGCGTCCGGTGGCCGCCGCCCTGCACATGGCGGTCCGCGAGCTGGCCCCCAGGCACCGGGCACCCGAGCGCATCGAGGAGTTCCTCGGCGTGCTCAAGGCGTTCGCGATGCGCGACCCGTCCGCGGCCAAGGGCACCTCGCACTGGTCGCCCGCGATCGACGTGCCCGCGGGGCGGGGACGCGCCGACTCCGGGGATCTGGAGATCGACCTCACCGAGCTGTTCGTCGACGCCGCCGGGGTCGCCACCGATCTGGGCGTCGGCATCGCGTTGTTCATCGACGAGATGCAGGATGTGCAGGCCCCCGACGTCTCGGCGCTCTGCGCGGCCTGTCACGAGCTCTCCCAGAGCGGCGGCCCGCTGATCGTGGTGGGTGCGGGGCTGCCGCATCTTCCCAGCGTGCTGTCGGCCAGCAAGAGCTACTCTGAGCGACTCTTCCGCTATGCCAGGATCGACCGTCTCGACCGCGACGCGGCCGACCTGGCGCTCATCGCCCCGGCGGAGAGCGAGGGCGTGGAGTTCACCCAGGACGCCCTCGACGCCCTCTATGTGGCGGCGGACGGTTATCCCTACTTCGTCCAGGCGTACGGCAAGGTCGCCTGGGACCTGGCGCTGCGCAGCCCGATCACCGCCGACGACATCAGGGTCTCCGCGCCGGAGGCCGAGGAGGAGCTCGCGGTCGGCTTCTTCGGCAGCCGCTACGAGCGGGCCACCCCAGCCGAGCGCGACTACATGCACGCCATGGCCGCCATCGGCGACGAGCCCGTCGCCACCGCCGAGGTGGCCGAAGGGCTCGGCCGTAAACCGTCGAGCCTCTCTCCGGCCCGAGACAGCCTCATCAAGAAAGGCCTGATCTACAGCGCGGAGCGAGGGCTGATCGCGTTCACCGTGCCGCACTTCGGAAAGTTTCTGCGATCCCAACCGGTCTGAGCGAACATTTGTTCGATATACTGTGGGGAGCTCCTAGCTCTCTATGTGGCTCTCTAGTGGGGAAGCTAGAGAGCCATATAGAGCTCAATCCTGTCGCCCTGCGGATCTTGCCTGTGGTGAGGTCCGGTCGGCCGGTGTCTCGGGAAGCGCTGTCCGACCACGGACAGGGCCTAAAGGAATCTAGGGTTCTCTAGCATCAGGCCGATACCGGCAGAGATTCCGGAAGAGACGTGGTCTCCACCGGGCGCCCGTCGGAGCCGACCATGGCAACCCGCACCGCCGGATGGCGCCCGCTCAGATAGACCGCGAAGACCACGTCGACGGGGTCGCCCGCGTGGCTCTGTCCCGGGTAGACGAAGAACCGCCAGCACAGCTCCCGCCAACTGTCGACCGGCTCCGTGCTCGTCAGCCGGCCGGTGTGCGAGCGCCAGACCGTGCTCGACCGCAGTCGGCCGAGCGCGGTGGCCGGGTCGAAGCGGCGCTGCTCACAGGGGGCCCGGTAGCGGAGCCTGGCGACCGCCTCCTCGATCTCCGGCGAGAGCGCGGCGAGCACCAGCAGTCCGGCGATCACGGAGGGCAGGTGCGTCCACGTCATACCGGCGATCGTCTCCCAGCCGGAGATCTCCGGAGTCAGCAGCAGCCCCGCGGACATGGCCGTCAGCACCATGGTGCGGCCCAGCGATCGCCGTCCCACCGGTACCGCGCTGACCTCGCCGAAGCATCCGCATCCCACGTCCGGGCGCCGGCGCCGCAGTTCCCACAGGACATAGGTGGACACCGCGAAGAACGCGACGACCGCCCACCGGAAGAACGGCCGGCCACTCACCAGCAGGCCGCACGCCAGGAACAGCTCGCCGAACGCGCAGACCAGCATCATGTGCTTACGCCAGCGTTCGGGCACCAGCACGGCAGGCCCCAGCCTGCTCAGCATGCCGGGCTCGGCCTCGCGCACGACGGTCCAGACCTTCGCGACCGTACCTGCGGCCAGCAGCAGGAGCAGGACCGGCAGTTGTCCGGCGGCGATCGTCGTCAGCATCCGTGTCACCCCATTCCAAGTCTGGCGTTGAAGCATCCGGCGGTCAGGTCTCCACCGAGTTCCACGAAGGAACTCGGTGACAGCTCCAGAATCCGGCCGCGAGGGGAGGTGCCGCACTCCAGGCACCGGTCGCAGAACCGGCCGGCCAGACAGCCGCACGCCACGATCGGCAGGACCGAGGTTCGCCCGGCGCACACGTTGCGTACGTTGAGCATCGAACCCAGCGACAGGTAAGGCAGTC
This sequence comes from Streptosporangium sp. NPDC049644, assembly GCF_040675205.1. Classification (NCBI taxonomy): domain Bacteria; kingdom Bacillati; phylum Actinomycetota; class Actinomycetes; order Streptosporangiales; family Streptosporangiaceae; genus Streptosporangium; species Streptosporangium sp. NPDC049644. The sequence continues at coordinate 45,751 of NZ_JBFAOJ010000041.1, forward strand.
CGGTGCAGGACACCCCGGTGTCGTCGCACGCGGTATCGGACCGCTCCAACATGGGATAGGCCACCCCCTGCTCCCCGCAGTCGAAGGTGTCCGACCAGGTGGCCGTGCCCGAGATCCGCGACTGCGTGCCGCTGTAGCCGGGCGGAGGCGTCGGCACGGCCTTCCACCGGTAGGGCGGCTGCGAGGTCGCGGGCAGTCGAGCCTGTGCCACGCCGTCCTCGCGGACCCCGATGGCGTCGAACAGGTAGCCGGGTTCGAACTGCGGATGCCTGACCCGCAGGCGTCCCGAGGCGCGGTAGGGGATGACGATCGTACGCCGCCCGCGGTGCGGCCCGCAGTACAGCTCCACGGAGTGGTCCTTGCCCTCCGCGTCGATCGACTGGATCACACCGGTGATCCTGGTGATGTCCGCCCAGATCCGATCCACGACCCGGCCGGCCCGCAGCGCTCTGATGATCACGTTGGAGCCCACGGGAAGGTCGGCCGGAGTGACGGCCTCGCCACGCCAGGCGGTCGCCCACGGTGCGATGACGAGCCGCTCCTCGTGGCCGTCCGGAGTGTCGATGACGATCAGGTGTGGGCTGACGTCGAGGATCGCACCGCTGACCGAGTGGAAGGACTCACCCTCGACGGGGAGGGGGCCAGGCTCCTGCGCCGCCCGGCCAAGCGCGGCCGCCGCCAGTGCGCGGCGGCGATCGGCGCTGAGATAGGGCATCGTCGCTCCCCAGGTTCTGCGAGGTGTCGCAGTCAGCGTCACACGCTTCGCGGAGTCTCGCTGTCCGCTCCACCAATAATCACGGCAGGTGTCCAACCAGGTACTACAGTTCCCCTCCTCGGTAGAACGCATTGGTGTCCACTCGATGACAAACCGCTATCTAGTATCTCTTGCGTGCTCCGTCGCCCATCGAAGCCGATCTTTACCGTTGATGGGATGAAACATAGATTTCGGTTCAGCCGCAGTATGGGTTCGGGCTGCGATTCTGGCCACCATACGCACCTGGAGCACAGGTTGGTGATCACGGTGGCCGGCGGGACCGATGAGGAGTTCCGCGAGTATGTCGTTGCTCGCGGCCCGGCGTTACTGCGTGCCGCCTACCAGCTCACCGGGAATCCGAGCGACGCCGAGGACCTGCTGCAGGTGGCACTGGTCAAGACCTACCTCGCCTGGGACCGTATCCAGGACCACGCCGCCCTGGACCGCTATGTGCGCCGGACGATGGTCAACATCAACATCTCCTGGTGGCGGCGGCGCAAGCTGGAGGAGTACCCGTCCGAGGAACTTCCCGAACCGATGCTCGCGGGCGGTCCCCACCTGCCCGAGCGGGTCGAGCAGGCCCTCGACCGGCTGCCCACCCGGATGCGGACCGCCGTCGTCCTGCGCTACTACGAGGACATGACCGAATCGGAGATCGCCAAGACCCTGGGCATCAGCGTCGGGACCGTCAAGAGCACGGTCTCCCGGGGAATGGCCAAGCTCCGCGGCGACCTCACGCTCTCCGACCCACGGGAGTTGGAGCATCGGGTTTAGCGCTTTGCCCATCGTGATCAGGGAGGGCCTCGCTACGACGAGATCCGCGGGACAGCACGCGAACCGGTCCGCCCGAACGTCGACCGGAGCCCTCCCGGCCAGGTGAGAGTCGGAACCCCACGGTTTCTAGCCATGGGAAGACGGGACGGACTCGGTTTCCGCTCCCGCGGTGGCACACGGCCGTACGGCGTCGCGAATGATTCTGAGGGTGTCGAGGAAGGTGCTGAGCTGCTCGGGGGAGAGCAGGCCGGTGAACCAGGTGTCGATGTCGATCAGGTGCCGGGGGAGGATGCCGCTGAGCCGGTCGGCACCGGCCTCGGTGAGGACCGCGTAGGAGGCCCGTCTGTCGGTGGCGCACGCCTGCCTCATGGCCAGTCCCTCGCGCTCCAGCCGGTCGACGACCCGGGTCATCCCGCTGGTGGACAGGCTCGTCTGCGCCGCCAGGTCGCTCATCCGCAGCCGCCGTCCCGGCGAGCGCGCCAACCTGATCAACGTCTCAAAGTCGATCTCTGAGAGCCCCGCGGTCGCAAAGGACTCATGCGTCTTGGCTGAGATGCCGGTGTAGACCTCTGCCAGGAGGCCCATCGCCGTCAGCCGGGAGTCATCAAAGGGGATCACGTTCACACTCTATCGGAAGGTAGTTGACGGGAGGAATATTCCTCGTGTAGAAATCTGTTGCTGCAATCATCTACTCAGCAACCTTCTCATCGGGAGCACAGCATGACCACTCGGACCTGGGAGAACCTTCAGATCCCCGCCGCCGGAACCTTCGCTCTGGACGTCGCCCACACCCGGATCGGCTTCGTCGTCAAGCACATGATGGTGAGCAAGGTCCGCGGCCACTTCGGCGACTTCTCCGGCACCGTCACCATCGCCGAGAACCCCCTGGACTCCTCCGCGGAGCTCTCGATCAAGGCCGCGAGCATCGACACCGGTGTCGCGGACCGCGATGGCCACCTGCGCGGCGACGACTTCCTCTCCGCCGAGAAGTTCCCCACGCTCACCTTCCGCAGCACCCGTGTCGCCGGCCACTCCGGCGACGAGTTCACTCTCGTCGGCGACCTCACCATCCGTGACGTCACCAAGCCGGTCGAGCTCACCGTCGAGTACGGCGGCGCCGGCACCAACCCGTGGGGCCAGGACGTCTGGGGCTTCTCGATCACGACCGAGATCGACCGCGAGGAGTTCGGCCTGACCTGGAACCAGGCGCTGGAGACCGGCGGCGTCCTGGTCGGCAAGAAGATCAAGATTGAGATCGAGGGGGAGGCCAACCCGGCCGCCTGATCTCCGGCACCACTCGGGACCCCTCCCGCCCCTTCGGGCGGCGAGGGGCCTCAGCATGTCCGTTTGTTGAGATGTAGCGTCTCGCAAATCGGGAATCCACAGGATTCCCGCCGAGCCCAGCTGGGGACTCCCCGGTTTGTCCACAGGGGTGGTGAAAGTTATCCACCGCCTGTGGACAACTCTCGCCCAACCCTTGCCCGTGATGTGATCACCAACCGCTTTGCCGCCTCGCCGGATGGCCGGTACTCTGTCCTGAGCCGAACGGTTACCAGGAGGCTTCGCCTAGTCAGGTCTATGGCGCCGCACTGCTAATGCGGTTTGGGTTTACCGCCCATCCGGGGTTCAAATCCCCGAGCCTCCGCAGTTCAGAGGCCCTCTCCCGAGGATCAGGAGAGGGCCTTTTTGATCTCCGAAGGCGCTGTAGTTGCGGTTCGGGTTGCGGCGAGAACGTCCAGGCCCATATAGCTGCAGGCATAGGGCTTCCGGGGCCCGCTGTGGGGGATAAGCCGACGGCCCGACTATCGGGGCACGGGGAGACCTCGCTTCACGTCGGCGCCGGCCATCACGCCCCACCTGGAAACCGTGATGCCGTCCACGAGTGACGAGAAGTAGCCTCCTGCCCATGGACGCGGATTCTGATCTCGGTGTGGCGCTGGAGAACCTCTACGGGACCTTTTCTCGCTACCCGCTTCCGGAAGACAGCTCCATATGCGATCACTGTGTTTCCCCGGAAAGCATCCAGGCGGCACGTGTGGCACCGCTTCGCGCGCTCTCCGCGTCGGCCCTGAAGCCCTATGCGGCGAACGCCCTGTCCACGTGGGGTGACATCAGGGATTTCAAGCACTACCTTCCCCGCCTGCTGGAGCTCCTGATCAGCGAGGAACTCGACGGCTTCTACGGTGACACGTTCGCGCGCGCGCTCGGCGGTCGTTGGCGAAGCTGGCCGCAGGACGAGCAGGACGCCTTTGTGGCCGTCGTCGACGCCTGGTGGCGGTTCACCCTGCATCACTATCCGCGCGGCGTCGATGTCCTGGAGGTGCTCAAAATCATCGTGGGTGAGTTCGGCCTCGACCTCCGTACCTACCTGACCGCCTGGGAGGGGAGCGCGGGCGACGAAGCCGCAGCACTGCATATGGCGTGGCTCGTCTGGTGGTTCCAATATGAGCTGGATCTTGACACGGACTGGCATCGTTCGCTGGAGAGCTGGATCGCCAGTCCCGCTTCCGCCCGCATCATCGAGAGCGCGCTGGCCTCCGCCAGCTCAACCGAGGTAATGGAGAAGTTGCGAGACGGCCTGAGGGAGTACGAATGGTGGGGCTGGGCGCAGAAGTAGCCCCACCGATTCCGAGCTGTTGCCCCTTCAGGGGAACAAGACGGATGGGAAGATCCGACAGGTGGGTGCTATCGGTTGTCACCGGTTGAAGTCGCTGCTGAGGTAGCCCTGGAACAGGGAGAACGGGCTGTATCGCGTCCGGTGCTCTTCGCGGAGAAATAGGTGATCCGCGACGACGTGGCCAGCGAAGCCACTACTCCTGACCGTGAAGACGGGGCTCCCGGAATTGATGCGGATGCCGGCATCTTTCCGGGCAGCGCTCGCCATAGGGCAGTCCGCCATGTCGACGACAAGGCCGCCGTCCATGGAGATGGGCAGCTTGATCGCGGCTACCGACTGGAAGAGGAGCTCGACGTGGAGTTCGTTCGGATCGAACCCGGTCCGCATGTACTCTTCATCGCCCTGCTACTGGAGTGTTGTCAGCGAGGTGCTTCAGAGCGGTGCAACGTGCATACGAGTTGTCAGGGCTGCCCTGACATCCTAGGAGTGTGCTGTGCCAACGCCTGACACCCTGACCGAACTCGCTCGGTGTTCCTTCTGCGGCAAGCCGACCACCGAGGTCGACAAGCTGGTTGCCGGCCCCGGCGTGTACATCTGCAACGAGTGCGTGGCTCTGTCCGCGTCGATCATCGACGGGAGCCCCAAAAACCCCGCAGGACCGCGGCTGCTGGTGCTCCCTCGTTCGGGGGAGGCGTCTCCCCCGCCGTGGGGAATGACGTTTGACGTGCGGCTTCTACTCTCGTGGTCATGGTTACCTCTGATCGCCGGCGACGCTGGCCGGCGTACGCGGTGGCGGTGCTGTTCCTCGGTTACGCCGTGGGGAAGGCCGCTTTTGCTCTGCAGGCCCGGCTCGGGTTCCCGGGCGGCCCTCCGGTGTCGGCTGCCGAGACTGGAAGCTATTTCTTGGAGGCGGCCACCGCACAGTGGCTCGCAACCGCGTCCGGCGTGTTGGGCGCGTGCGTCGCCCTCGCCACGGTCACGGCGCTGGGGCATCGGGTGCCGAGAACGTTGATGCTGCTCGTACTGGTCGGAATGTTGTTGGCCGTTGGCGGCGGCGCGGGGATCATGATCGTGGACGGGTTCGTCGGCATCGGTGTGGGCTGGCAGTGGTACCACGGAGTCCTCGGCATCCTCGTGATCGGACTGTTCCTGGAGATGACCCGGTCCTACGCGGCGGCGACGAGACGTGTCGCGGGCTGATCGGGCGCGGCTGGGCGGCGTACGGGGCCGCGGTGTGCGCCGCGGCGTACGGATCGATGAAGCTCGCTCAGGCACTGGGGGCCAATGCGCTGGCCGACAAGGACCCGCTGCCCCCACACCTGCGCGAACAGTTGCTCGCACGTGATCCCTTGTTCGTGGCAAGCCACTGGTTGCTGGCCGGTGCCGGAGTGGTCGGTGTCATCGTCGCGCTGGCCACCGTGAGGCCCTGGGGTGCGAGAGCGCCGCGCCGGTTGCTGCTCGCGATCACCGGGACGCTCGGAGTCTTCATGATCGTCCGGTCGATCGGCGTGCTTGGATTCGGCTTCGTCGGCGACGTGTTGCTGTTGACCGGAGTTCGCCCACCCCCGGTCGAGCACGCCTCGCTGGCGCGCGACCTGGCACGTTGGGATCTGCTGCTGTGGTCGCCGTTCTTTCTTCTCTGGGGGGTGTGCTGGGCGACGGCCGGATGGCGGCTGGGCAGAGCGAGCGGGGTCGCGCCCGCTGGACTCGCCCGCCGTGCGGTGTCCGCGGTTGAGGATGATTGAAGGCATGCTGTCACTCCTTGTCGGCCGCGCCACCTATCTGCGGTGGGCCTGTCTCGTCCTCGGCGGAGCGCTGCTGATGCCGTACGTGATGGTGGGTTCCATGATCGGTGGCCTGACCGGGTTGTCGGCCGCGTCAGGCGACTCGCTCCAGCCGCTGGTCTTCCTGGCGGTGCTGCCGCTGGTGGCACTGACCGGGCTGGTGCTGCCGGTCCGGGCGCTGGAGGTGACGGCGGCGCGTAGCCTGCTGGGCGCCGAGATAGACCCACTGCCCGCCGAGTGGGCGTCCGGGAGGCGGAGTTGGGGTGAGCGGCGGCGCACCGCCACCTGGTTCACCCTGCACCTGGGGGTCGGCGGGGTGATGGCGGGACTGACGCTGGCGACGGTCCCGTTCGTGGTCGTGGCGATTCTGCTGCCGGTCACCGGTGCCCCGTTCGACCTGTGGATCATGTCCACCTTGCGGGCGGTCTGGTGGGGCGGCCCGCTGCTGGGCGTCGCCCTCCTGGTCGCGCTCGTCTACCTGACCGCCGGGGTGGGCGCGCTGCTGGCCCGGTCGGCGCCGAAGCTGCTAGGTCCCTCACCCGCCCAGCGGCTGGCGCTGCTGGAGGAGCGGGTCCGCCGCCAGGCGGTCCGCAACGGCCTGGCCCGTGAACTGCACGACTCGATCGGGCACGCGCTGAGTGTGGTGACCGTGCAGGCCGGGGCGGCCGCCCGGGTCCTGGACCGCGACCCCGTGGCGGTCCGGGCCGCGCTGGGGGCGATCGAGGAATCGGCGCGCGCGGCGTTGGAGGAGCTGGACCAGGTGCTGGGGGTGTTGCGCGAGCAGGAAGACGGGTCGTCCACGGCCCCAGCGCGGACGCTCGCCGACCTGAACGGCCTGGTACACGGGACCGGCGCCGCCGCTGAGATCACCGGTGACCTGGACACCGTGCCCACCGAGGTCTCCCGGGAGGTCTACCGGATCGCCCAGGAGTCGCTCACCAACGCCCTGCGCCACGGGACCGGTCCGGTACGGCTGGCGCTGGCCGTGCACGACGACCATCTGGAGCTCGACGTGTGCAACCCGGCGGGACGGGTGCCCGGCAGGAGTGGGCGCGGCATCGGTGGCATGCGCGAGCGGGTCACGCTGCTGGGCGGTGACTTCGACGCCGGCCCCGCAGGTGGAGAGTGGCACGTGTCGCTACGGCTGCCACTCCGTCCCTGAACGGTGGTGGATAGTGTCGGACACATGCCGATTCGTGTGGTCATCGCCGATGACGAGGATCTGATCCGGACCGGTCTGCGGATCATCGTCGATACCGAACCCGACCTGGAGGTGGTGGGCGAGGCGGCAGATGGAGCGGCAGTGGTGCCGGTGGTTCGGACGACGCGGCCCGACGTGGTGCTGATGGACGTGCGGATGCCTGCGGTGGACGGCATTCAGGCCACCCGGCTGCTGCTGGCGCTGCCTCAGCCGCCCAAGGTCGTCGTGGTGACCACCTTCAACGACGACGACTACATATATGACGCGTTGCGCGCGGGGGCCAGCGGCTTCCTGCTCAAGCGCAGCCGGCCCGACGACCTGGCCCAGGCCGTCCGAATCGTCGCCGCCGGGGAATCGCTGCTGTTCCCGGCCGCGATCCGCGCGCTCGCCGCGAGCCGTCAGAGCCGGTACGCCGCCACCCGTGCCGTCCCCGGGCTCGGGAAGCTGACCGCGCGGGAGGCCGACGTGCTGCGGCTGATGGCCTGCGGCCGATCCAACACCGAGATCGCCGCCGAGCTGGTCGTCGGGGCTGAGACGGTGAAGACCCACGTCGGCAACGTCCTGGCCAAGCTGGGGGCGCGCGATCGCACCCAGGCCGTCATCACGGCCTACGAATCCGGTTTCGTCTCCCCGGCTGAGCTGAGACCACGATGAGATCGTAGGGTGATCATGAGGGGAGCGGTCAGGGGCACCTCGTTCGAGGTGTTCGAGCGCGTCGCCGACGGTCTGGACATGCCGATCCCGCCAGGCTGATTCTTGGCCTCGCACCGCGACGGCTCCCTACAGCACCACCATCTGATGAAGCGGTGCCGTCATCAGATACGGGGCTGTTGACCCCGTACCTGGCCGGTTTGACCGTTCCGTGCCAGCGGAAACGGCCCCGTTCGGTGGTCGACCGTCGACGGCTGCAGGGTCGCATTCTGGCAGCGACAGCCGGCGGCAAACGCGACGAAGCCGACATTCGACGGAGGCTCATCCCGGTAGGGATCCGGCCCCTCTCCGTAGCGCCATCCTTCGGAGTCGGTCGGCAGCTCTGCCTCACGCGCGAAGGCAGAGCGGCGGACACGGAGTGACCTGGGAGTGTGGTGCCACCCAGGTCCGACCACATCGCGCACCTCATGGGAGGGACGCCACGTTAGCGCTACCAAATTGCGGTGCGACCTCCCTTCGACATCCCGGCATCTCGGGTGGTGATGGCGGTGAGTAAATACAGCAGGACCGGATGTCGTCAAGAGGCGGGGGCCCTCCGTGCCCGGAGTCGCCGAGAAGGCACCGCTGCCTGTGAGTCCCAGCCCCAGGTCCGTAACTTGCGGATCTGAGCTGAAATTTTCAAGGTGCAGCCGCCGGTTAATTTCTCCTATTTAGTCGGCGTATATGTCCCGCCGTAGCTGCCCTGGGCTCATGGTGAGGGCATCGGTGCTGGGGTAATGTGGCCGAAAATTTCGTTCAAGCATTGACATGTTTCGGTTGGGTTTCCACAATGAGTCTCCGAAGCGGTCGGTCCTGCCTGATGTGGTGATCGAGTGAGGGCCGCCGGTCATGACGCCATCGTGGTGTGCGCCCCGGTTCGGTGCGGCGTCGTTCGCCGGGTTCCCGTGTATCCCTTTTTCCGTGATTTCAGTATGGAGTCAGGCATGGGTATGAAGGCTTCACCCTCATCTGCGCGCCGAGGTTTCGGTGCCCTCAGCAGGGTCATCGGCGCCGGTGTCGTGAGCGTCGTAGGTGCGGCGCTGATGGTGTCGGTTCCCGCGGATGCGGCCGCCAGCACGCTGGCCGCCGCCGCGCAGCAGAGCGGTCGCTACTTCGGCACCGCGATCGCCGGGGGCAAGCTCGGTGATTCGCAGTACACCACGATCGCGAACCGCGAGTTCGACATGATCACCGCCGAGAACGAGATGAAGATCGACGCCACGGAACCCAACCGTGGGCAGTTCAGCTTCAGCAACGGTGACCGCGTCTACAACTGGGCGGTGCAGAACGGCAAGCGGGTACGGGGCCACACGCTGGCCTGGCACTCCCAGCAGCCGGGCTGGATGCAGTCCCTGTCCGGTAGCAGCCTCCGCCAGGCGATGATCGACCACATCAACGGCGTGATGGGCCACTATCGGGGCAAGATCTACGCCTGGGACGTCGTCAACGAGGCCTACGCCGACGGCAACTCCGGTGGCCGGCGTGACTCCAACCTCCAGCGAACCGGGAACGACTGGATCGAGGTGGCCTTCCGCACCGCACGGGCCGCCGACCCGTCCGCGAAGCTCTGCTACAACGACTACAACATCGACAACTGGAGCTGGGCGAAGACGCAGGGCGTCTACAACATGGTCCGCGACTTCAAGCAGCGCGGCGTGCCGATCGACTGCGTCGGCCTGCAGTCGCACTTCAACAGCAACAGCCCGTACAACAGCAACTACCGCACGACCATCCAGAGCTTCGCGGCGCTGGGAGTCGACGTGCAGATCACCGAGCTGGACATCCAGGGCGGTTCGGCCACCACCTACGCCAACGTGGTCAACGACTGTCTGGCCGTGCCGCGCTGCACCGGCATCACGGTGTGGGGGGTCCGGGACAGCGACTCCTGGTTGGGCGCGAACACCAGTCCGCTGCTCTTCGACGGCAACGGCAACAAGAAGGCCGCCTACAACTCCGTCCTGAACGCGCTCAACAACGCGAGCCCCAACCCCACGTCCTCGCCCACGCCGAGCCCGACCATCTCCCCCGACCCGGGTGGCGCGGGACAGGTCCGGGGCGTGGCATCCGGCCGTTGTGTGGACGTGCCGAACTCCACGACCACCGACGGCACCCAACTCCAGTTGTGGGACTGCCACTCCGGCTCCAACCAGCAGTGGACCTACACCTCCGCCCAGGAGTTCCGTGTTCTCGGCAACAAGTGCCTGGACGCCGCGGGCACAGGTAACGGTGCCAAGGTGCAGATCTACTCCTGCTGGGGCGGCGACAACCAGAAGTGGCGCATCAACTCGGACAACTCCATCGTGAACGTCCAGTCGGGTCTGTGCCTCGACGCCGCCAACTCCGGCACCGGCAACGGGACTCTGCTCCAGACCTACTCCTGCTGGGGCGGCAACAACCAGAAGTGGACCCGGAGCGGATCGTGAGACGGCACCTGTAGGTGCCGACCGGGATCGGGACGGTGGTCACCGCGGTGATCGCCGTCCTGGTCGGGCTCCTGGCTCAAACGCCCACAGCGAGATAGGCGGCGGCGCGGCGTGTCGCCGCACGGTCCGCCCGCCGTCCGGGCGTGTGGTGTGGGCGCCGATCCCGAACGGTGGCGGGGATCGGCCCGCCCGCCGTACCGCCGCCCAGGGGCGAGAGCTTCGCCTGACAGGCCCGACCTCTTCGAGGCCCTTCGGGTGCTTCGCACCGCGTCGGCCCGCTCGCTCTCTCAGGTCTGGAATCCCGTCCGGCCCGTGACTCCGCCGACGGCCGATAGTTGTCAGGAACACCCTGACGACCTAGGATGTCAGGGTAGCCCTGACATCCTAGGAGTGCACTGTGCCAACGCCTGACACCCTGACCGAACTCGCTCGGTGTTCCTTCTGCGGCAAGCCGACCACCGAGGTCGACAAGCTGGTCGCCGGCCCCGGCGTGTACATCTGCAACGAGTGCGTGGCTCTGTCCGCGTCGATCATCGACGGTAGCCCCGAAAACCCCGCAGGACCGCGCGTGCCCATGTGGGAGTCGCTGACCGACGAGGAGATGCTGAGCCACATTCCACGCGTCGCCGCGCACATCGACCAGGCCGAGGCTGACCTGCGCTCGTGGGCACAGGAACTACGCCGGCGCGGCGTCACCTGGGCCAGGCTCGGGGAGGCTCTCGGAATCACCCGCCAGTCCGCGTGGGAGCGGTTCTCCGGCGAGGAGTGACGCGATCTGGGGCAGTCCACCCGCGTCTGGGGATCTTTCGTGCGGCATGATTCCCGTATCCGTGGTAGAGGGCAGCCCTTACCATCGCTCCAGAGGGCGGTTCACGTCCGGAGGCGCGCGCTTAATGGCCGAGGAGAGCGGTTCGACGGCGGACGGGATGAGCAGGCGGCTGTGCCGCGCCACGGAGTCGTCGTGCGGGGTGTTACGCGGATCTTATGGCCGGGCTGAGAGCGTCCGGCCATGTCCGAGAACGGAACCGTTCCACCGGGGAGGCCCTGGCCGATCGTCCTGCCGGGGCAGGCCGCGGTCTTCGGACTGGCCGTCTTCCTGCTGGACAGCACCGCGAGCGGGGTGGTCGCGGAGAGGGCCGCAGTCACCGTGCGGATCACCGAGGACGTGCGGGCCGAGCTTGTGCGGTACGGGGAGAGCGTCGTGGTGGGCGGGGCCACGAGCTTCCTCCTGATCGCGACGATCCTCCTGGTACCCGCGGCCGTTCTGCTGCGGTGCGGTTCGCGCCGCGCCGCAGCCGCCGGCCTGGTCACCATGGGTCTGCTCACGCCGCCGTACCTGGCCGGCCTGGCCGTCGTGGCCTTCACCACCGATCCGGTATCGGGCATCCAGGCCGGCTTCATGTCATCGCAGACCGCCGATCTCCTGAGATCGTGGCTGCCCGGCTGGTACGCCCCGGCTCGCACGGCCCTGCCGGGTGCGGCGGTCATGGCCTGGCTGACGAGCGTGTTCCTGCTCAGCCGGTCGGCGGCCGTGCGGTGGCGGGCCGTACCGGCCCCCAGGGCGGTGCCGTTGCTGCTGGGGCAGCTGCCGCTGATCGGGGTGCTCGTCACGGTGTTCGGTTCCGTCGCGATCGGCCAGACGGAGCGGCTCGCCCACCAGGAGGCGCGGGCCGCCGCGGGCGAGTACGCGGGCGCGGGACTGTTCTACCTGGAGCATGCCGCCGGGACCGTCTGGCGGTATGCCGTGCTCCTCGCCGTCGCGGGAGCCCTCGCGCTGATGCTGGCCGCCGTCGTCCACCGCACCGGAATCCGCGCGCCGCTGCTGGTGGTGCACGGGATGGCGGGCGTCCCCCTGCTGCTCCTGCTGCTGGTCGTGTCGTTCGCCACCCCCTTCGCGGTGAGCGGGGCCGCCGATGAACCCGTTCCTCCGGTTCTCGGTTCCGGACCGGAGTGGTACTTCCCCGCTCTCCTCACCCAGACGTTCCTCGGGGCCTTCGCCTATGCCACGGCCACGGTGCTGCTGATCAGGGGCGATCGGGCCGCGCAGGGGTGATTCGGGAGAGGGCCTTTCAGACGGCGGTGCCGGCCAGGTCCTGAGATCCCGTGCCCTCCACCGGTTCCGGCGGGTGACTCCAGACGGACTCACCGCCCGTGCGCCCAGGCGGTCCTTGCCGCCATACACGAGGGTCCGGTCGATTCTCCGAGCTGAAACGGCCGGTCGCACCGGCAGGACGCGGGCCGGTTCCACCGACGGTCACGACCTCGGTGGAGTGTCAACCTGATCCCGAGCGGAAGCGCACGCGCCTTGTCAGACGGCTCCACCGAAGAAGTCGACCAGCGCGGGGGCCAGCACGTCGTCGGACACACCGTGCCACTCGCCCTTGAGGGTCAGGTGGCGGCCCCGGGGAAGGGCCGTCGCCGCGTCCGCGGCCCAGCCACGCAGGCGGTCGTCACTGGACTCGCTGTTGATGACCAAGGCCGGCACGGTGACGGACCGGAGGCCGTCGTGGGAGAGGGCCGTGGTTATCCGGCTGTCGTAGGCGAGCGTGTGCGCGATGCCCTCCAGCAGCGGGAAAAAGGGGGCCCGGCGCATCTCCGCGGTTATCTCGGTGGGGACACCGATGCCGGTATGGAAGTGCTCGACCGCATCGGCCCGGCGACCTGCGGCGACGAGCTCGTCGATCTCGGTTGCGAGATCGTCCTCCCGCGGCTGGTCGAGGACGATCGGCGGTTCGAGGAGCGAGAGCATCGAGATCGGCAGCCCGGCTGCCGCGCCGAGGAGGGCCAGGACCGCGCCGGAGGAGAACCCGTGGACGAACGCCGATCCTCCGCCCGCCTCGATCACGGCCGCAAGGTCCTCCACCTCCCGTTCCACCGCGTACGGCGGGGTGTCACCACTCTCGCCGCGTCCGCGCCTGTCGTAGGTCACGACGGTGAACCTGTCAGCAAGGTGTTCAGCGAGGGAGCTCATGGGACCGAAGCCGCGGAACCCGCCTGCCGCGTCGACCAGTACGAGCGTCGGCCCTGTTCCCGCCTGCTCGAATCCGATCCGCGTGCCGTCGCGTGACGTCACCGTGGCCATGGGCGATCCCCTCGTTCGGCGACCTCCGACGCTACAGAGCGCCACCGACAAATCCGCGGACCGGATGCTCGTTCCTGGGTCGAATGCTCCGAACGTGACAGCGTTGTGGTTCGTGAATCGCTTGATAGAGGGCCGACCCGGACGCTTGTCGAGTGAGGAGGCACCACGAATCAGGCGGAGCCACATTGGACACCACCGCGGGTGTTTCCTGCCGTCCTCTCCATCTGTGTCGCCATGGCGGGATGCGGGAACAGGGGCGTACCTGAAAGCACTCCCTGCCCCGTCGGCTACGGTGTGGCAGCCTCCGGCACGCGTAGGTGTCAGGGCTCAGCTGCGAGCGCGTCCTGGCACGGCTTGAGCCTGGCGCCGAACCGAGAGGGCCAGATCCCGGCTCAAGCCGCCGCACAGGAGCGGAATCCATGTGGGAGGCGCGTGACGGCGGGGTCGGTCAGGGGGAACGCGACCGGGGTACCCGGTGCGCCCCGGAAGCGGATGGCGTTTGGTCTTCGTCCCGCAAGGTGCCCTGTGCCTCTTCGCACACGCGACTCAGCTTTCGAATCGACCAAGAGAAGGAACCTGGAGCGGAGGGTGGCAGCACCGGGGGCCACGTCAGTGCGCTCACGCACGCCCTTGCGCCGCGCGTTGTCCCGTTGCGGGATCGTCAATCGGTCCGGGTGCGGAGGCTCCGCGCCAGGGTGGGGATCGTCACCGCCGCAGGGACGAGGTGTAGCCCGCGGAGCCGGTGGGTGTGGCTGGTCCGGCCCGATGCCGGGCCTGCGACGACCTCGGTGTCATTCCTACTGTTCATGTCATCCTCCATCATTCGGTGACCGGCGTGTGACGGTCCTGGCCCTGGGGGTGACGATGCGCACCCTCGCCGTGCGACGGCCGGGGTTCCGCAGGGCGCGGACGCCGGTGCCCCGGAGCCAGAACCCGGCGTCGCATTGGAGGACCGGCCCGGGCTCGCCGTCGCGCAGCTCCAGCTGCACCCGCCCGCGGGTGACGACGCCGAACGCGCCGCACCACTCGGCCGCGACCACCGCGACACGCGCCCCACCTCGCAGCGCGAGCGTCCGCACCGGGACTACTCCGTGCCGTCCGCCGGCAGGCGCTCCGGCAGCCCGAGCCGCGGGAACCGGTCGTCGTGGAACGTGACGATCTCGGTGATCGCCCCGTCGGTGACCCGCAGGACGTCGATCGTCAGCGGCAGGTACGCGCCCTCCCGCTTCCGCCAGAGGTAGAAGGCGACGGCGGGCTGCCGGTTCATGGAGGTGAGGACGGCGCGCAGGTGCTTCATGCCCTCGAAGCCGCTCTCGACCCATTCGTTCACCACCGTGTCACGGCCGACGTACAGGCCCGGCGTGGGCGGCATCGAGCAGCGGACGTCGTCCCGCAGCAGTGCGGCGAGTCCGTCGACGTCCGTGGCCACGCTGGCGTCGGTATAGCGGCGCACCAGCTCTCGCGTCCCGGCGTCCTCCTCGCCGCCGGTCCAGTCCTGCCGCTCGGCGGGCAGGTGCTCCCGCATGCCGGCGCGGGCCCGCTGCAGCGCGCTGTTCACGGAGTTGACGGAGTCCCCGAGGAGCTCCGCGACGTCCTTCGCCGGCCAGCCGAGCACGTCCCGCAGGATCAGCACGGCCCGCGGGCGCGGCGCGAGGTGCTGGACCGCGACCAGATACGCCAGCTCGATCGTCTCCCGCGCGACGGTGACGGTCTCCGGCTCGTCCGCGTCGCTCGCGGGCGGCTCGTCGAGCAGCCGGTCCGGGTAGGGCTGCAGCCACAGCACCTCGCCGCCGGTCGCAGGCTCCGGGCGGCACTTGGCGAGCAGGTCCAGGCAGGCGTTGGTGGCGATCCGGTACAGCCAGGCCCGGAACGTCGACCGCCCCTCGAAGGTCTCCCGCCGCCGCCAGGCACGGAGGAACGTCTCCTGCACGGTGTCCTCGGCGTCCTCGAACGACCCGAGCATCCGGTAGCAGTGCACGTGCAGCTCCCGCCGGTGCCGCTCTGCCAGCCCCGAGAACGCCGGCTCGTCGACCTCGCCCAGACCGCTCCCGCCCAGCTCCTCCAGCCGCGTGTCCGCACTCATCACGTCATCCTTCCGCCTCGTCGTGTCCCGTCGTAGGTGTGACGGGTACGGGCGCGACAACTCATCACCAGGGTCGGTCGGCATGGCTGGTCCAGTGACGGATCCGGTGGCGGAGCACGACGCGCGGTACGGCGAGGAGGGTGCGGGTCCGCCGGAGTGGGCGCGGGTGCGCGACCGCCTGGCGCGTGCCGTGGGCGCCTGGCTCACGACGGCGCGGCGGGCATCGACGCACGGGCACGGCACGAGGTCCACCGAAAAGGATGGGCTTGATCTTGGAGTCGAGACCCGGGCCACCTGGGGAGATGCGCGCCCGAAGGGATTCGCCCCCCTGCGCTGTTGCGTTACCGGATCGGCGGAGACGCCAGGCCCGCCGGCTACCTGTCAGATCGCTTCGGCGAGCTCGGTGAACGCCGAGGCGACCCGCAGCGCGGGACGGGCGTCGACGCCGAGGTCGTGGTGGGCGCGGCGCAGATTCCGAACGAAGGCGTGGCCGGCGATCACGGCTTCGCGGTCCGGTCAGTTCGTAGGCCGCGCATCGGTCTCAGCCGGCGCTTCAGATGACCGTGATCAGCTTCGATCGGGTTGTTCGCGTACTGAGCCTTTTCAACCGGCCGGCGTTCACCTCCGTGAGGAGGGCGCTGGACGGGTTGCCGCGCACGAGTGACATCGAGCACGGCAACCCACCCCTTTTGAATCGCTGTCACCTGGCTCGGGCACCACACGGGTCCCAGGAGCTCGCGCCCCCGCTGAGCAGGGGCACGACCTCTGGCCGGTGAACGCCCGCCTCTTCGCCGCGGGCTACACGCACCCGACGGCTCCGTACGAGCTGACGAGGCCCATGGCACCGGTGGTGCAGACAGATCCGGCGAGGCCGATGGGCGCGGCGGAGTAGACATGTCCGCTCAGGTCGGTGGGCACGGCGGAGTAGACATGTCCACTGAGACCGGCAGGTGTGATGGCGCAGACGGGTTGGAGAGCGACCATGGCGCCGGTCAGGCCGACGCATCCGCTGGACGGGGGCGTGGCGAGCCCTGCCAGGGGTGCCGCACCTGCCGGGCCTGTCGCGCCCCTGGGTCCTGCCGGGCCCGGAGGTCCTGCGGGGCCTCTAGGTCCTGCTGGTCCTGGGAGTCCTGCCGGCCCTGACAGGGGCGTCGCACCCGCGGGTCCCGCCGGGCCCGTGGCGCCCCTGGGGCCTGCGGGACCCGTCGCACCTCTCGGCCCTCCCGGTCCCGCCGGTCCTGCGGGTCCTCCTGGTCCCATAGGTCCTGTTAGTCCCATCGGTCCTGCAGGTCCCGCGGGTCCTCCTGGTCCCATCGGTCCTCCCGGTCCCATCGGCCCCGCGGGTCCTGGAGGTCCTGCGGGGCCTGGAGGTCCTGCGGGTCCTGGAGGCCCTGCCGGTCCTGCCGGTCCTTCGGACGCGTTGGTGGAACTGGTAGCAGTGGGGCGCCCGGTAGGTCTGCCGGGGGTGGTCAGATCGATCACCCTGGGTTCGTCGCGCTCGTCGTCGCGCTCATCGTCCTGGTCGCGATCTCTGTCGAAGGCGGGCTTGGCGCCCCGGTCGCAATCGTCCCGGTCACCGCCGCCACCCCCACTCCCACCCCAGCCTCGATCCCCCCAGCCGCGACCGCCAGGGCACCCACAGCGACGGCCCCTGCGGCATCCGCAGGAGCGGCACGGGCGAAGAATGGGCTTCTCACCGTTGTGCACGGAATGTTGAAGACGGGCTTTGCCCCCGTTGCCTCCGTTACCCCCGTTGTCGCCGTGAGGCGCGAACAGAATGCTTGCGTTGTCGGCGGTGGCACTCGCCGGCACCTGGTTCGACGACATCACGAGGATGCCTGCCATCGCCGCGACGGCCAAAGCGCCGGCACGCTTGCCGGAATGGGCTGGCGCCCACTTGCTCCTACGAGGAAGCACGTTATTTCCCCATATCTTTACTAATTTCGAAAATACCCTTATCCGTCGTGCAGCCACGGAAGTGACGACGGAACAGGAGATACCCGGGGCTTATGGGGATAACGCTCCGGCATAGTTGAGGAAGAGCAAATAAGCGGTACTGTGCAGAAAAACCTATACCTCATCTACGGTTTAGTCAGATTTAGGATGATTATTCGGTCGTAGTGTTCTATAGGAACTCTTGTGATGTCCGATGAATGGGGAAAGGTGATGAGATTGGAGGCGGAGGGGCGGGACGGCTCAATACTGATGATCAACTATATATATATTCCTGGAAAACGTATTTTCTCATGGTTCGGCGGCATAGCCATATGTAACTTCGCGCTTTAAACGGCAGTGTGTGTCGTACCGGTGTGAACCGGTACGACACACACGTCTTTCCTGCTCCTGTTGTGGGTGACCGCTCCTGCTCGTCATGCCGTGCCGTCACCGGACGGGTTCCACTCGGTGGCGTACCACCTGTCGCGGTCAGGTGTCAGGGACTACTTGTCGCGGATGATGATCTCCGGGAATGACGGGTCGTTCTGGAGGTCCCTCATCATTCTTTCCGAGCGCGTGAGGCGCTCGCGCCCGGGTCCCGCGTTCTCGTTGAAGTCATTCCCGCCCCGGCGGCCGCGGTAGCGGTCGTAGGGGCGGTCCTGGTGGCGGTGTGGCCTGCCCCGCCATCTGTCCGAGGGCCTCTCCTCGCGGTACTGCCGGCGGGAGGGGTTGGGGTAGGGGGAGAGGTGGCCGTCGAGAGTGCTGTCGGCATTCAGCTGTGAGATCGAGCCGAGCGCCTGGACCTGCCCGATGGCGGCGTTGGCCGGTGCCTGGTTCGACGTCATGAGGATGCCGGAGACTGCCGCGATGGCGAGGACGCCCACCCGCCTGCCGGAGATCGGCCCCGGTGTCCGTCCGCTCTTTCGAGGAAGCACGTTATTTCCCCATCTCGTTTCTGGTTCCGAAAACATCTGATATCCCTCACTACCTCATAAGCGGCAGCAGCTAGGAGATACCCCTCGGACCGTGAGATAGCTCATTGAAACGGTTGAGGCAGAGCAAATAAATGGCGCCGTGAAGGCTGATGGGAGTTTATCTATTGTTATTTACGGTTTTGTCGTAGTTGTTCGTACGTTATGAGAGGCGGGCTGCGAGGAATTCCAGGCGGATTCCCCGGGGGCCGAGATGAGGTCAGGCGCCGCCGGTCACCGAGATGACCTGCCCGGTGATGCCGGTGTTGGCGGCCGATCCGAGGTAGACGACCGCGTTGGCGACCTCGGCGGCCTCAAGCAGGCGGCCGATGGGGGCCCGCTCGCTGTACAGGTGGCCGACCGCCTCGGTCATCGCCCCGTTCCGCGCGGTCCTGGTGAAGCCCGGCAGGACGACGTTGGACAGGATGTCGCCGTCGCGGCCGAGGCTGAAGGCGACCGACCGGCTGAAACCATGCAATGCCGCTTTGGCCGTCCCGTAGTACTCGCCGCCGGACATGCCGTCGACCGCGATGCTGGACGAGATGTGCACGAGCCTGCCGAAGCGGCGCTCGCGCATGAGTGGAGCGACCAGCCTGGTCAGCTGGACAGCGCCCTCGGTGTTGCGCCGCAGCACCTCCGTCCACTCCGCGTCGGCGATGTTCTCGAAGACGCTGTCTGGCCCCGGAGGGCGCCCGCCCCAGCGCACGGCGTTGTTGACCAGTACGTCGATCCGGCCCGTCCACTCCAGGGCGGCGGCCACCAGAGCGGCGGCCGAGTCGGGGTCGCCCAGCTCGTACCGGGCCACCAGGGAGCGTTCGCCGATCTCCTTGGCCACCGCCTCGGCGTCGTCGCGCGAACCGTGGTAGGTGAGCACCACATGAGATCCCTCCGCCGCGTAGCCGCGGGCGATCTCCCTGCCGATGCCACCCGAGGCGCCGGTCACCACCACGGTGCGGCCGTTCAGTCCCAGGTCCATGCGAACTCCTTAATGGGTTAACTAAATGAACAAGGTCGTATCAGGGATTTCGGTCCTACTTGATCACTTCAGGAGTTCGACGGCCCTGCGCTGGGCCGGCGTCAGGTCGGAGAGCCAGGCGGTCTCGGCGGCACGCCAGATCTCGGTGACCGGATCCTCCAGTGCCCTGCCCGCCTCGGTCAGCCAGATCCGTTGGATCCGGGCGTCCGAGTCGTCGCGCCGCCGCACCACCAGCCCCTGCTTCTCCATGCCGTACAGCACCTGCGTGATGTTGGCCGCGGAGACCTGCGCCTGGCCGGCGAGGGCGCTCTGCGACAGACCGTCCTCACGCCAGAGCAGAGCCAGGTAGAGCCCCTGGCCCAGACGCAGGCCCAGCTCCTCCAGACCCGTCGCGAGCTGGCGCTTGTGCGAGCGGAGCCGCACGAGCATCGCGTGCATGGTGCTGTCCAGCAGGGAGTAGCCGTCCTCCATGCCGTGAAAGATAGTTAATGGGTTAATTAGTGTCAACGGCAGGCCCTCCCCGGATCGGAAGGGAGGGCCCGCGGGCTGTTACCGGTAGACGCGGGGGTCGGCCAGGAGCGGGCGCGACAGACGCACGGTGATGAACTCGTTGTCGTCGGGCCGGCCCGGGGTGCGACCGGCGGAGAACGGGAAGTTGTTGTCGTCGAGCACGCCCAGGGTCCGGTCGTCGAGGATCACCACGTCCTCGATGGTCTGGAACGGGAACCTGAAGGTCTCCCCGAACCCACCCAGGCCGTGCGGGTTGGCCAGGTCGAGCAGGTCGGCGACGAGGGTCTTGCGCAGGTCCGCGTGGCGGATGTCCACCAGGTAGATGTGCTTGGTCCTGGCCGCGTCCCCCTCAAGGTTGTCGCGCTCGATGACGAGGAACCGGTGCCGGTCGACCGCGATCATGTCGCCGATCGCATTGTCGGGGCTCTCCAGCCTGTAGGTCCAGCGCTTGCCGGTGTAGGCCCGCTTCCGCAGATCGAACTCGTTCATCCGCAGCGTCCCGGCCTCGTCACCGGTCACGGTGCCCTCCAGCAGCGGGTACAGCGTGCGGCCGTCGACCGAGCGGGCCATGCCCTCGAAGCCCTTGCTCCGTCCCAGGTTGGGTTGCTCGCCGCCCAGGGACGGGTTCTCCGGGGCCTTCACGCCGGGCAGCGGGATCGGCGCCTCAAGCAGCCTGCCGGTGGCGGAGAAGTGCAGCAGGAACGGGCCGAACTCGTCCCCGATCCAGTAGGTGCCGTCGGAGGTCCGTACGATCGACTCCACGTCGAAGTCCGCGCCGGTCAGCTTCCGGTCCGCCCGGGTCAGCGCCCAGCCGACGTGACCGTCGGGGTCGCTCAGGTCGAATCCGCCGAGTACCGCGACCTTGCCGCGCTTGAAGTCGGGCTTCACCCGGTGCACCCGCAGCAGGAAGTCCGCGCTGTTGGCCTTGCCGCCGTAGCCGTTGTCCGACAGCACGTCGAAGGTGCCGTCCTGCCGCCGCACGATGCCGCTGAAGCCCTGCACCGGCTGTCCGGGGAACGGCGGGGTCACTCCGTTGACCGGGGCCGTGCCGAGCTGCGCCCCCGACGGCTCGCTGCCGGGTACGAAGGTCAGCGCGGGCAGGGAGGCGAACCCGGTCAGGGTGGCACGCCCGAACTCGGAGCGGCCGGACCTGTCGGAACCGGACTGTCCGGGGTCGGCCACCGCCGGTGCGGACACCGCCAGTGCCAGTACGGCCGCGCCGATGGTGATCGTCATACGTCGTCTCATGGCGGGCACGCTAGGGAACCAGGATGAACGGCCGATGTTGTGCCGCGGGCCGTACAGCGAAAACAGTTGATGTGCTTGGAGCTTCTCGCCGCCCCCTGAGCGGAATAAAGTTCCAGACATGAGGATTTTTGCCAACATCACCGAGCTCAAGACCGCCGTCGGAGAGCATCTCGGCTACACCGAGTGGCGTGAGATCACCCAGGAACAGGTCAACCTGTTCGCCGACGCGACCGGTGACCACCAGTGGATCCACGTGGACGTGGCGAAGGCGGAGCAGGGGCCGTTCGGCGGCACCATCGCCCACGGGTACCTGAGCCTGGCGCTGCTGCCCTCGTTCATGGTGGAACTGTTCCAGGTGGGCGGCCTGGCCATGGGCATCAACTACGGGCTCAACAAGGTCCGTTTCCCCTCGCCGATCCCGGTCGGCGCGCGGGTCCGTGCCGGTGCCGAACTCGTCGACCTCAAGGGCACCCCCTCGGGCTACCTGTCGAACATGCGGTTGACCGTGGAGGTCGAGGGCAAGCCCAGGCCCGCCTGCGTCGCGGAGACCCTCTCGCTGTACGTCCCGGCGGAGAGCCCCTGAGTGTCACCTCTCCGTGGAGAGTTCCTGGGCCAGGATCGCGGCCTGGACGCGACTGCGGAGACCCAGCTTGTTCAGCAACCGGCTGACGTGGGTCTTCGTCGTCGCCTCCGCCATGTCCAGCGCCGCGGCGATCTCCACGTTCGACAGGCCCCGGCCGATGCAGGCCAGCACCTCGCGCTCGCGCGGGGTGAGGCCGCCGATCTCGTACGGTCTGCGCGCGGGGACCGACGCGCCGAAGGCCGAGATCAGCCGCCGGGTGACCGAGGGCGCGATGAGCCCGTCGCCCCTGGCCACCACCCGCACCGCGTCCACCAGGGCGTCGGCGTCGGTGTTCTTCAACAGGAACCCGGCGGCTCCGGCCCGCAGCGCCCCGAAGACGTACTCGTCGATGTCGAAGGTGGTCAGGATCAGCACGTCGGCGATCCCGCTCAGCGCGCGCGTCGCGGAGATCCCGTCGAGCTTCGGCATCCGGATGTCCATCAGCACCACGTCCGGACGGAGCTCGGAGGCCATCGCGACGGCCTGCTCGCCGTTGGCGGCCTGGCCGACGACCTCGATGTCGTCGTGACCGTCGAGGATGAGGACGATCCCGGCGCGGACCGCCGCGTGATCGTCAGCGACGAGGACCCGGATGGTCACGTGTTCTCCAGAGTGGGCAACTCGGCGCGGACACGCCAGCCGTCATCATGCGGTCCGGCCTCGAAGACGCCGCCGACGAGGTTCGTGCGCTCCCGCATGCCGATGAGCCCCGCGCCCGCGCCGGGCAGCCCCCGCCCCGCTTCGCCCACCGGGTTGTCCACGGTCAGCGTGACCAGTCCCGGCAGATAGCCGATCACCACGTCGGCGGCCTTGCCGCCATGCTTGAGCGCGTTGGTCAGCGACTCCTGGACGATCCGGTAACCGGCCAGATCGACCGGGGCGGGTAGTTCCCTGGCATCGCCGTCCACCCGCATCCGCACGTCAAGCCCCGCCTCCCGGGCCCGCTCCGCCAGTTCCTCCGCCTCGGCCACCCGGCGCCGGATCGCCTCCGGCTCCTCGCCGTCCTGCCGGAGCAGCCCGATCATGGCGCGCATCTCGCCCATGCCCTCGACGCTGTTCTCCCTGATTGACTCCAGCACCTTCCGTACGGTCTGCGCGTCCAGATCACGGCGGGAGAGGACGGCGGTGGACTGGATGGCGATCGCGCTGAAGTGGTTCGCGATCATGTCGTGCAACTCCCGTGCCATCCGGGCCCGCTCGGCCTGCACCGCGGCCGCCCGGTCCAGCTCCGCCAGCCGCGCCACCTGCTCGGCCCGCGCCCGCTCGGAGGCCGCCTGGTCCTCCAGCTGTCTTATGATCATCGCGGTGAGGACGGGGGTCACCCCGACCAGGCCCGTCTGGACGAGGAAGACGGTGGCGGCGGCCCACTGCCTGAACAGGACCCCGGCGACCACGCCCGCGACGACGGCGATCACCGAGGTGATGCCGAGCATCCACCTGCCCAGCTCGCGGGGACCGTACCTGACCCCCGAGTAGAGGTTGTCGGTGACGATCAGGAGCGTGCCCAGCGACGGGCCCATGGCGAAGTCGCCGACGAAGGCCACCCCTCCCAGCCCGAGCGCCAGCAGCGGCCTGCTCCGCCGTACCGCGACCCCCGCACACGAGATCGCCAGCGGCCCGGCGAACAGCGGGGCGGCGGCCCATCGGTGCTGGTAGGCGCCCGCGGCGAGCAGCAGCAGGCCGACAACGAAACACGCCACGGCCCACAGCGCGTCTCGTCTCATGCCTCTCATCTCACCACCCCGATACGGCTCACAGGAACGGTGCGGGGAGGACCGACGGTACATAGAAGGATGTACACCGGTTCATCAGTCGCGACGATGTCCCAGGCCGACCGATCCGCGACCGTGGACTCATGATTCTGGCCATCATCGTCGGCTGCGAGATCGGATTCTGGATCCTGCTGGGGCTGGGGCTCGCCTCACGTTACCTGTGGGGCATGCGTCGGCTCAGCACTGCGCTGCTGCTGGCGGTCCCGCTGCTCGACGTGGTCCTTCTCATCGCCTCCGTCGTCGACATGCGCGGCGGTGTCCAGGCGGACTGGCACCATGGGCTGGCCGCCGCCTACCTCGCCTACTCGGTCGTCTTCGGCCACCGTACGATCACCTGGGCCGACGCGAAGTTCGCCCACCACTTCGCCGACGGCCCCGAGCCGTGGCGGCCCCCACCCGGCGGCATGGCCAGAGCCCGCTACGAGTGGGGAATCTGGTTTCGGATCGTCCTCGCGTACGGCATCGCCTGCGCCCTGCTGTTCGGCCTGATCCTCATCGTCGACGACCCGTCGCGGACCACGGCGTTGAACGGCTTCATGGTCGGCACGCTGAAGATCCCCATGATCGCCGTGCTCTGGCCGCTGAGCTACACGTTGTTCCCGAAGAAGGTCGGCGTCGCCGACGATCCCAGCAGCTGACCCCGCACATCGGTCGTGGTGTCGCCGGCGATTCCAGCGGGTTTGAAGATCGCTCCCCGGCAAGGACGTCACCAGCGATCCCAGTGGGTGACCTCCTCCATCGGCACCCGGCGCGCGGGCTTGAAATCGGTGCCGACGGTGTAGGTCAGCGGGACGAACGCCACCTGCATCACCTTCCCGTACGGGATGCCGAGCACCTGGGCGGCCTCCCGCTCCAGCCGGAGCGGCCCCAGCCAGGCCGTGCCCAGCGACCTGGCCCGCGCGGCCGGCAGGATCGAGCCGAACGTGTCGGCCTGCTCGTGCACGCTCGTCCCCTCGGTCCGCCCGGCGATGCACGGGATGCTGAACGCTCTCGCCGACGAGGTCCAGCTCTCGGTCGTCCGCCAGCTCGCCGAGGCCGGAGGCGTGGTCTGCGGCCAGTTCGACGTCCCGGTGAGCATGTCGACCCTCTCTCACCACCTGAAGGTCATTCGTGAGGCCGGGCTCCTCCGCGTCACCCCCGAAGGCAGTTTCCGCCGCCACGAACTCCGCCTCGCCGAGATGGAGATCCGATTTCCCGGCGTCCTCTCCTCGATCCTCCGGTCCGCCTGACCTTCTGATCCAGGGCCTGTCGCGCCGCCCGACCTCGGCGCGGGGCCTCGATCGCGAACCGATCGGCTAACCGGTTCGAGGCACCCCACAAAACCCGCTATGCTTGCTTACGCAGCGAGCGGCCGTAGCTCAATGGATAGAGCATCTGACTACGGATCAGAAGGTTGGGGTTTCGAGTACCTCCGGCCGCACACATGCAAGAAGGCCCCTGAGTAGGCATTACGCCGTCAGGGGCCTTTTTCGTTGTGGTGATCAACCGGTCTCTTCGGTGTCGGTGGGAGCCAACCTGGGAGCCAAAGGCGCGTGCCTGCCCAGCAGAGCCCCCGAAATCGCTGCCGACGCGGCCCGCTTGTCCCCCTCCATCAGATGCCCGTAGACATCCTTGGTGATCGCGATGCTGGCATGCCCGAGGACGTCGGAGACGACGTGCAGCGGCGTGCCCTGGGCGAGCATGAGCGAGGCTCCGGAGTGCCGCAGCTCGTGCGGGTGCCAGTGACCGAGGCCGGCCTTCTGTGCCAGCTTCGAGAACAGGTGAGAGAAGGTGTCGGGGTCGGACGGATTGCCGAGCATCGTGGGGAAGATCAGCCCATGCTCGATCCACTCCTGTCAGGCCTGGAGACGTTCCGCGTTGTGCGCGGCCCGATGCCGCTTGAGCGCGTCGACCAACTCGGGCGTCAGGCAGAGCGTACGGCGTGACTTCCTGGTCTTGAGTTCGGTGATCACGAGCTTGGTCTTGCGTTCCGCGCCGGGGGTGCGGTTCTTGATCCGCTTCACCGCGTGCGCCACACGCAGGGTCCTGGCCTCCGGGTCGAAGCCGCTCCACATCAGCCCGAGAGCCTCACCACGGCGAAGGCCGAAGACGAGCGCCAGGAGGACGAGCGTCCCCATTCGATGCTCCGCGACCTCGTCGAGAAGCTTGTGCGCCTGGTCGACCGTGAGCGTACGGCCCTCGTCGGTGTTGAGCCGGGGAGGCATGGACAGCGCCGCGACGTTCCGCGCCACCAGACCCTCACGTTCAGCTTGTCCGAGTGCCTTGCGCAGGACGGCCCGCATGATCCGGACACTGTTGGGCTTGTACTTCGCCCGCTTGGCCTGCCACAGGGCATCGACGTGAGCGACGGTCAGCGCGGTGAGCTTGTGCCTGCCGAGCCCCGGCTTGAGGTGAAGCCGCACCGTGTCCTCGTAGTCGTCCAAGGTCGAATCGGCGATATGACCGGGGAGCGTCGACAACCAGCGGTCGAGGAACGCACCAACGGTGATCTTGTCGTCAGGGACCGGAAGACCCTTGGCGATGCCCTCGCGGATCTTCCGGATCTTCTCGACGACCTCGGGTCGCGTCTTGCCGGAGACCTTCTTGCGGATGCGCTCCCCGTTCGGCCCGTATCCGATGGAGATCGCCCCGCGCCACCGGTCGCCGTCCTTGTAGATCGAGTCCTCGTTGTGGCCACGCTTCTTGGTGCTCATGCTGCTTGCTCCTTTTCCAGATGCGCGACGAACTCGACGAGCGCGGTCGGGGGAATCCTGCGAAGGGTGCCGATACGGACCGAGCGGAGAGCGCCCGACCGCATCAGCGCGTAGACCGTGGTCCGGCCGACGCTGAGAAGCTCTGCCGCCTTCTCGGGGCGGAGAAGCATCAGGTCCGGGTCATTCGTCATGCCGCCTCCCTGATTGCCGAAAGGTCTTGTCCGACCGCTTTCTCTTGCAGAGCCAGCAGGGTTGCTCGCCAGCGTTGGCGTTCAGCGACCATGCGCAGCAGCCGCAGGGCCAGGGAGGGGATGTCGCCGTCACCGGCCGGGACGGGTTTCCAGACGTAGCGGTGCGGGTCGGGGACCTCGTCGGCCAGGCCGAGGGCTTCCATGACCCAGGTGCGGCGGTCGCGTTTGTGCTCGGACAGGGTCTTGTTGGACCACTTGCGCGAGACCAGGACGCGACGGCCCGCGTAGCCGAGGTGTTCGGGCTTGTGTGCCTTGCTTCGGCATCGGCCCGGCGCCATGCCTGCCTTGGGGTTCTTGGGCTGGACGCCGTAGCGCAGCCAGTTCGGGCAGGCCGGGGAGCAGGGTTCGTAACGGAGTGCTTCGACCATGCGGGCGGCATGCGCTCGCTGGGCGGGGTTGTCGGCGTCGAGGGTGTCGCCGAGGCTCTTGGTCAGGTACTTGCTCAGGTAGCGGATGCACTGGTCGGCATCCGGGGTGCCGGACAGGACGCCCTGAACATCGACTTGAGCACCGAAGCGGACCACGTGCAGGGGTTCGGCGTCCTCGTCAGTGTCGAGCTGGTCGAGTGCCTCATGCCAGGTCGGGAGGAGTTCCCCGGTGGCCGGGTCGAGGTAGTCGCCATCCTGCCCGTCCGGGTAGGGGGTGCCGTCTTCTCGTAGGGAGCGCTCAGCCCACACCGGCAGGTGGTCGCCGTCGAACTTGACCTCATCCACCGGGGGCCACCACACCTGGTGATAGGTCGCCGCCGCGATCGCCTTGACCTCCGCGCGTGGCATGGTGCCGCGGATTGCCATGTGCAGGTGCGGAGCAAGCCTCTTTTGAGGTTCGACGGAGGAGAAGTACTGCACGTCATAGCCCGCGACCCGGCGAAGGTTCTGCACGAAGCGGTCGACGAGCTTGGAGAGGTGCAGCGCGTCCCGAGCCGCCCGCGTGTAGTCGTAGGTGTCCGGATCGACGGGCACGCCTTGCCCTGCCCGTATTTTGCCGTACGAGGGAAGGGTGAGCGTGACGAACAGCGACGGCCGGTAGACGGCCCCGTCCGAGCCGGTGAAGGTCCGCCCGAGCGTGGTGTTCTGCCGGATCTTCTTGGGCAGGTCGGGGGCATCTTGACGTCGCCGGGTCGAGCGGTTGCGCTTGGCTGTAGTACGGCCGAGCAGGTTGCCCCGCATTCCGGCCTCGTTGATTTCGGCATTGAGCCCGGTGAGGATCGCGTCCAGGTCGCCGGTGTCGTCGCCGGCCTTTTCCGCGGCATCGCGTTGGGCTTGGATGTCGGCGCGGAACTCCACCAACCAGCGCTGTTCCTCATTCGGCTCATCCGGAGTCGCCGAGGGTTCGGCGTCCAGGTGCCAGCCTTCCCGGCACTGGGCCATCCGCAGGTAGCGGTTACGCCGGGCACACGAGGGGCACTTGGTGTCCATGGTGGCCCCGCAGGGGACGTTGACGTCCTCGGTGAGGCCGGTATGGGTGTCCATCCGTCGCAGAACCACGGGCCGGATGCACACGCCGTTGTGCTTGGCGATCTCCACCGCGACATCCAGCGCGAGCGGCATTCTCTGACGCTCTGCCCGCGACAGGCCGCGATCGTTGGGGTTGCTCACATGTCCTCCCCATCGGGGTCGAGGAAGGCGCCCTGTCCGCATTCGCGGCACTCGACCAGGCCGCGGATCAGGTCCAGCCACAGCGTGTTGACCGCGTGGCAGGCCGAGCAGCGCAGGCCGTCGAGGATGTAGGCCAGCTCAGTCACGCTCGCCCCTCTCCACTTCGGACAGGTCGGCCGACAGCCGGAATGTGGTCTGGTAGGGGTCGGTGGTGACGCGGATGTTGAGCAGTTCGAAGGCCAGGACGGGCTGAGCGTGACGGGTTCCCAGGACGGCCAGGATGGACCGCTCGCACAGGCGGGTGATTTCCTCGTCGGTGCCGTAGAAGCAGACCCTCACGCGGTCACCCCCAGCGCCATTGCGCGGATGTCACTGTCGGAGACGTAGGCGGCGCGCACCCGGATCGGATCGGGCGAGGTCTCCAGCCGGACGTAGCCGATGCCTGCCCCTTGCTCGGGGATCGGGGAGATGTGATCGGCCAGTGCCCCGCGATCCCGAGCGCCATCACCGAGGACCATGTCCACCTGCTCGGACTCATCCAGGCGGAGCGCGATCTTGTCGGGGAAGAGGTTGCGGATGTTCATGACCTCTTTGCGCGGGTCCTGGAG
>NZ_JBFAOJ010000042.1:0-73941 GCF_040675205.1 Streptosporangium sp. NPDC049644
GGAGCGGAAGAGGCCGATCCCCGTGAGGATCGGCCTCTGACCTGCGGTCGGGGTGACAGGATTTGAACCTGCGACCCCCTGCTCCCAAAGCAGGTGCGCTACCAAACTGCGCCACACCCCGGTAGGTCGAGTGCGCGCACGCTCCGGAACTCCGGTACGCTTACGCCCTGACGAACGGATGAAGTCTAGACCAGACTGAAGCCGCTTCGCGCGGACGTAGCTCAATGGTAGAGCCCCAGTCTTCCAAACTGGCTACGCGGGTTCGATTCCCGTCGTCCGCTCAGAATGGCAAAAGGCCAGGTCAACCGACATATGGTTGACCTGGCCTTTTGGGTTTCACACGCCCGCACCGACCTTCCCCGCCATCTGTGTGCCACCGACTTTCTTTTTTCTTTTTCCCGCGCCACTGTCAGCGCCCCGCCCGGCGCCGCCGCGATGACCTTGTCCCGGTCTCGACTCGCGCGCCGGTAGACGGGCGCCGCCCGCGCGGAGGCGTGCCCCATGCGGGGCAGTGGAAGCGTCCGAAGCGCCAGGCGAACGTCCGTCCGACCCTTTGCAGCGCGCCTGGAAGCGTCTGGAAGGAGGCCCGGGGCCCCGCCATCAGGCCGCCCTGTCTCTCCGAGTGGCGACCACGAAAAAAGATCAACAGCTGGTGCGGGGAATTCGCCGGGGCGCGGTCAGGTGGCGTCATCCAACTGTTCGGCCAGCCGCTCCAGGCCACCCTTGATGAGCTGCCCGTACTCGTCGTCGCCAAGTGCGCCGATCTCGGCCCGCGCCCGCTGGAGGTGCTCACGGGCGCGGCCGAGATCGCCCAGCTTGCGATAGCACTCGCTCACGTTGAGGTGCAACGACGGATACAGGCCGGCCACCGAAAGAGTCACCCCGGCTTGACCCGCCCGCTCATCGGTGACCAGATCGGCGGCGGCAAGCGCCCGCAGGTCCCACATCAGCTCCTGGTGCACGTCGTCCTGCACGTCGGCCATCGAGTGGGCGAGGACACAGACATGCAGCGGGTCGCCCTGCTCGCCTCCGATGCTGTCCCAGATCTCCGCGAACAACTCGCGAGCGGCTTCACGCTGACCTCGGTGGTGATGCAACTCCACCCCCTGGCCGATCCAGGTGAGCGTCGGGTCGGTGATCATTAGCGACTCCTTCACAAGCGCTGCGGCCGCACCCGGCCTACTTGCCCGACGCAGCTTAACGATCTTCAAGCTTCCGGCCGGCCGGTTCGCCTGACAACCCCAGAGAATCACGCTTCGGCCGGCGGGCCCAGCCGCTACGCGGCCCCTTCGGAACGCCTCACATCGCGCCGGCCCGCTCGCTCAGGACCGAACGCCTCCGGCGGGCGGGGCGTGTGCGTCCGCACAGGACCCTCAGGCCGCGCCACTCGCGCGCCAGTCCGGAAACCGGTCGGACCGTCACGGCCTCGGTGGCGGCGGGTGTCGCGAGGAACCGGGACGCCGCGCGCGAGCTGAACTACGGTGGGTGACGAGAGCGGCACTGAGTGGATCCGACACGTGGAGGCACCCGATGACCGAAGCCACCCGAATCCTGCTCGACGAGTCCCGTATCCCCCACAACTGGTACAACATCGTGGCCGACCTCCCGGTCCCGCCACCACCGATCCTGCACCCGGCCACCTCGCGGCCCGTCGAGCCGGACGATCTCATGCCACTGTTCCCGGTGGAGCTGATCGACCAGGAGGCGAGCGCTGAACGGTTCGTCCCGATCCCGGCGAGCGTCCGCGACGTCTACCGGCTCTGGCGGCCCACCCCGCTGATCCGGGCACGCAGGCTCGAACGTGCCCTTGGCACCCCCGCGAGGATCTACTACAAGTACGAGGGCGGCTCCCCCTCCGGCTCGCACAAGCCGAACACCGCCGTCCCGCAGGCCTACTACAACGCGCGCCAGGGGGTCGGGAAACTGGTCACGGAGACCGGGGCGGGCCAGTGGGGCTCGGCACTGGCGTTCGCCTGCGCGCAGTACGGCCTGGAGTGCGAGGTGTGGATGGTCCGCGCCTCGTACGACGGGAAACCCGGCCGCAGGAGCCTGATGCGGGCCTACGGCGCGACCGTGCACCCGAGCCCGTCCCCGCTGACGGCGTACGGCGCCGAGGCACTGGCCCACGACCCCGACTCACCGGGCAGCCTCGGCATCGCGATCAGCGAGGCCGTCGAGATCGCGAGGGCCGAACCGGGCACCCGGTACGCGCTGGGCAGCCTGCTGAACCATGTGCTGCTGCACCAGACGGTGATCGGCGAGGAGGCGATCGAGCAGATGGCCGCGTTCGGCGAGGCACCTGACATGGTCGTGGGGTGCACCGGAGGCGGCTCCAACTTCGCCGGGCTGGCCTTCCCGTTCCTCCGGGAGAAGCTGGCCGGGCGGATGGCCCCGGTGATCCGGGCGGTCGAACCGGCGGCCTGCCCGTCTCTCACCAGGGGCGTCTACGCCTACGACTTCGGCGACGCCGCGGGGCTGACCCCGCTGCTGAAGATGCACACCCTGGGCCACGGCTTCGTCCCCGATCCCATCCACGCGGGCGGGCTGCGCTACCACGGCATGTCCCCGCTGCTGTCGCACCTGTACGAGCTGGGGATGTTCGAGGCGGTGGCCATGGAGCAGAACGACTGCTTCGAGGCGGGGTCGCGCTTCGCCAGGTCCGAGGGGATCGTCCCCGCTCCAGAGGCGGCCCACGCGCTGGCCGAGGTCGTCGCCGAGGCACTGCGGTGCAGGGAGACGGGCGAGGAGAAGGTCCTGCTGACCGCGGTGTGCGGGCACGGGCACTTCGACCTGGACGGCTACGACCGCTACCTGTCGGGGCGGCTTGAGGATCTCTCGCTGCCGCAGGACCGGATCGACACGGCCCTGGCCGGCCTGCCCTCCCTGTGACCCGGCGCGCACCGGGAACTCAGGGAGTTCCCGGTGCGGCCTGCTGTGGCCACTTCGTCGGCTAAGCGCCCCTAAGTCCCAGTCCATGTGGAAATATCTACGAATCTCTGTTAAACACAGGGTTCGCATATAGATCATTCTTTACAATCCTCCATACCAGCAGTCAGAGTGCCCTGGAGGGAACGTGTCGGAGTTCGACGGCGTCATCGTGGGCGGGGGCCACAACGGCCTCACGTGTGCCGCCTACCTCGCGAAGGCGGGGCTGTCGGTCGCGGTCGTCGAGCGCAACGACGTCGTCGGCGGTGGTTGCAGCACCCAGGAGCTCACCCTCCCCGGGTTCCGGCACAACACCCACAGCAGCTACCACTTCCTGGAGGAGGGCCCGGTCCCCGCCGACCTGGAACTCCAGCGGTACGGCCTGAGCTACGTCTATCCCGAGACCCAGCACGCCACGGTCTTCCGGGACGGCCGGGCGATCACCGTCTACACCGACCCCAAACGCACCGCCGACTCCTTCGCCCGGTTCTCCAGGGCCGACGCCGAGCGCTGGCTGGAGCTGTACGAGCGCTACGCCGAGGCGGCCAGAGACCTGATGAACGGGTTTCTGTACTCCAGTCCGTTACCACCCCCCGTGCTCGCCGAGCGGCTCAAGGGCGACCTGGGCCGCGACCTGCTGAGCTACCTGCCGCTCTCGCTGTACGAGGCCGTCGACAGGAACTTCGAGAGCGAGCAGGTCAGGGTCCTGTTCAAGTCCTTCCTGCACGCCATCTCCATCGAGGACGTGCCGGGCACCGGCGGATTCTTCCCCCGGCTGCTGTCGCGCATCGCCCGGCTCGGTGTGCCCGTGGGCGGTGCGGGGAACGTCGCGAGCGCGCTGCGCGCGGTCATCGAGGAGCACGGCGGCACCGTGGTGACCGGCGCCCATGTCGAGCGGATCCTCGTCGATGACGGGCGGGCCACCGGGGTGGAGCTGGCAGGCGGCGACGTTCTCGCCGCCCGCCGGTTCGTGGCCAGCGCGGTGGACGCCCCGCAGACCGTCCGGCTGGCGGGCCCGGAGAACTTCGGCCCGGAGATCGCGGCCAAGGTCGAGGACTACCGGTGGGCCGGACACAGCCTCGTCACCCTCCACCTGGCACTCGACGAGGCGCCGCGCTACCGGGCCGCCGAGTTCGAGCCCGACGTGGACCGGGCCTTCCTCGTCGTGCTCGGCGCCGACGACAGCGAGCAGCTCGGCCGCACCTTCGACCAGATCCATCGGGGACAGTTGCCCGACCGGCTGGCCGGCAACGGCGCGTGCCCCTCGCTGTTCGACCCCTCGTACGCGCCGGACGGTAAACACGTGGCCTTCTGGTGGCCATGGGCCCCGTACGACCTCGGTGGCGACGCGGCGAACTGGGACCGTCGGCGCGAGGAGGTCGGTGAGCGGCTGCTCGCCGAATGGGCCGAGTACGCCCCCAACCTCGCAGGAGGCGCCGTCCTCGGCAGGCGGGTCTTCTCACCGCTCGACATCGAGCGGCACTGCGTCAACATGGTGCGCGGCAGCCACCACGTGGGGGCCTACGAACCATCCCAGCTGGGCGGAAACCGGCCGGTCCCCGAGATGGGCCGGTACCGCACCCCCATCGACGGCCTCTATCTCTGTGGCGCCAGCAGCCACCCCGGCGGCTCGGTCTCCGCGGCCCCCGGATACAACGGCGCCAACGCCATCGCAGAAGATCTCGAACTGGCAACCTGGTGGACGCCGGTTCCCGCACCCCGGTGGAGCGAGTGAAGTCCCGTTTCGTCACCAAAGACCCAGCGACGCCAGGGTTCAGGATGGGTAGTCCCGCATCCATGCACGAGCAGCTGTCCCTGCTCAACGCGGCCAGCAAACGCATCGGCAGCACACTGGACATGTTCGAGACCGGCAGGGAACTCATGGACGTCGCCGTGCCGCGCTTCGCGGACGCGGCCGGCATCCTGGTACAGGACCGGTTGGTGACCGAGGGGGAGTTCCCCCAGCAGACCACCGACGGCTCGGCGCTGGTACGGCGGATCGCGGTCGGCGTGGCCGATCCCGCCCCGGGCGTGTACGCCACCGCGTTCCCGGTGGACGAGGTGGCCGTCTACGAGTCGTGGACCCCCTACGCCCGGTGCATGGCCACCGGCAACCCGATCCTCTACCCTCGCCTGGGGCGCCGGACCGCCGAGGAGATCGGGCGGTTCTGGAAGCGCGACTCGGTGTCGAAGGTGCTGGAGGACAGCTCGTTCCTGGTGGTGCCGCTGAAGGCGCGCGGCCGGGTGCTCGGCTTCGTCATCTTCACCCGCCGTCCCACCAGCCAGCCCTTCGACGAGCAGGACGTCAACCTGGCCGAGGAACTGGCGGCCAGGACCGGGGTGTGCCTCGACAACTCCAGGCTCTACAACCGGGAGCGCCGTACCGCGCTGACCCTGCAGAGCAGCCTGCTGCCCGTCGACCTCTCCCAGCCGCTGGGCCTGACGATCGCCTCCCGCTACCTGCCCGCCAGCGATCTGGTCGGGGTGGGCGGCGACTGGTACGACGTGATCCCGCTGCCCGGCTGCCGGGTCGCCCTCGTCGTCGGCGACGTGATGGGGCACGGCATCAGGGCCGCCGCCACCATGGGCCAGCTCCGCACGGCCGCCCGCACGCTGGCCAGCCTGGACCTGAGCCCGGCCGACGTGCTGTTCCGGCTCAACCTGATGAGCCAGGACCTGGACGCCAGCCAGATCGCCACGTGCGTGTACGCCACCTACGATCCGGTCACGCGGCGGTGCGCGATAGCCTGCGCGGGTCACGTTCCGCCGATTCTGGTGCGGCCGGGCGGCGGGACCGAGCTGCTGGAGCTGCCGCCGGGACTGCCCCTGGGCATCGGCAACGAACCCGCCGAGATGCGGGAGTTCACGCTCCCCGACGGCAGCGTGCTCGCCTTCTACACCGACGGCCTGGTGGAGAGCCGCGACCGGGACATCGAGGAGGGCATCGGCGCGCTGCGCGGCCTGCTCTCCGGCCAGGACCAGGACCTGGAGGAGGTCTGCGACCTCACGATCGGCGCCCAGCGGCCGGGGCACGAGCGCGACGACATCGCCCTGCTGCTGGCCAGGGTGTCCGAGCTGACGGACAAGGAGTTCGTCGAGACGTCGCTGCCCGCCGACCGCCGCTCCGCCTCACAGGCCCGCCGCTTCGTCCGGGCCACACTCGGAGGCTGGGGACTCGACTCCCTGTGCGACAACACCGAGCTGATGGTCAGCGAGCTGGTCGCCAACGCTGTCGAACACGGCCAGGGCGAGGTCGAGCTACGCCTGCTGCGCGGGCCCACGCTGGTCTGCGAGGTATCCGACAGCTCCGCGTCCGAGCCGGTGATGCGGGAGGCGTCCACCACCAGCGACACCGGCCGCGGCCTGCACCTCATCAACTGGCTCGCCCACCGCTGGGGCTCCCGTCTCACCCCGAAGGGCAAGATCGTCTGGATCGAGCAGCGGCTGCGCTGATCTCCTCTCCGCCCCGCTTCGCCGTGCGGGGCCGGGATCACTCCCGGTCCTGCTCGCGTCCCACGGCCGTTGGGTCAGGCCGGCGACGTCACCGGCCTGTTCCCGCGCCGGTGACGTGCTCGGCGGGGGAACAGGCCGGTCGGTGTACGGCGTGTCCTCGCGGCCGCGCGGCTCAGCGAACCTCGTAGATCGCGGTGGTACCGCTGATCTCGTTGCCCACCACCAGGAGCGCGTGGCGGGTCGGGCTGTCGGAGGCGGGGATGAACAGCACACCCTCGGGGCCCA
Source organism: Streptosporangium sp. NPDC049644 (assembly GCF_040675205.1). Classification (NCBI taxonomy): domain Bacteria; kingdom Bacillati; phylum Actinomycetota; class Actinomycetes; order Streptosporangiales; family Streptosporangiaceae; genus Streptosporangium; species Streptosporangium sp. NPDC049644. Next base: position 6,664 of record NZ_JBFAOJ010000042.1, read on the forward strand.
CGTCCCCGGCGGTGCCGTCCGCGACCGAGCCGGCGAGGTCGCGGGTGTTGACGTATCCGGCCAGATCCGGCGCCCGGGGGTCGTCGATGTCGTAGGCGACGATCCCGCCGACCCGCTCCAGCCCGGCGAAGGCGTAGGTGCGGCCGCGCACCTCGCCGACCGCGACCCCCTCGGGTTCGGGGCCCTTGTTGTCGCTGCGGCTGTCGAAGGAGTCGTTCGCCTCGTTGTCGGCGTTGAACGCCTCGGGCAGTTCCTTGGCGACGAGCCGCTCCAGCTCGTCGCCGGAGTCCCAGACGAGCTCTCCGGAGGAGGACCTGATCGAGATCGAACGGGCGCCGAACGCGTGCAGCTCGGTGTAGGCGCCGCTCGCGTCCCTGGGCGAGTCGACGGCCACGTTCAGCCGGCCGAGCTCGCCGTCCTTCTTGAGGTTCTCCGCGTCCGGCATCGCGAGGTTCAGGGACTTCACCCTGACCTCGTCGGCGTGGCAGCCCCAGTCGCGCCCATCGCCCTCGTTCGCGGTGACCAGGTAGGTGCGTCCGCGGTCGCGGAAGTGCGCGATCCCGTCGGGCTGGTAGAGGCCCCTCACCGGCCTGGGCCTGATGTCGATCCTCCCGTCCCGGTCCGAGGCGTCGAAGCCGCTCTTCGACCAGTCCTTCAGGCCCAGCGGGACGACGTCCTTGACCTCCACCCGCTTCAGGTCGACGATCGCGAGCGCGTTGTTCTCCTGGAGGGTGACGTAGGCGGTGTCACCGTCGACGGTGACGTACTCGGGTTCCAGGTCCTGGGCGGCGGTGGCCCCGGGACCGGTGATCCGCACCCCCTTGCTCCGCAGCCGCTCGGCGTCGAACCTCTGGAACCCCGCGGTCCGCACCGTCCAGCGCTTCAGATCGACGACGCTCACCGAGCCCTCGGGGTCGGCCTTCTCCCCCTCGCAGTAGGAGGACGGCTCGCCCTCGTTGGCCACGACCACCCGGTGCCCGTCGGGGGTGAAGGTCACCATGTCGGGCAGCGCGCCGACGGTCACCTGCCTGAGCCTCTTCCCGCTCCGGGCGTCGAAGAAGGCGACGGTGCCCGGGTCGGTCTTGACCGCGGCCTGCTGGGCGACGGCGACCAGACCGTCGCGTACCGCGACGCTGTTGGCCCCGGGGGTGGCCAGGGTGGCGACCTTGCGAGGCCTGCGCGGGTCGCGGATGTCGAGCACGTCAACGGTGCCGGCCTGCGCGTTCACGACGAACACCCGGCGGGTCTTGGCGTCGTACGCGGTGATCTCCGAGGCACCGGCGGCGACGGTGCCGGTGGCGTGGCGGCCGAGGAAGGTCAGTTCGACACCTCGGGGACCGGATTCGGCGGCGGCCGGGGTCCCGGCCGCGGGCAGCAGGATCAGGCCGGTGGCCGCGGCGACGGCCGCTCGGGTGAAGGTCGTGATGCGCATAGAAGAGATCCTCACGCCATGTCGTGACTCTTCCCTGACGCCGAGATGACCGGGAGATGAAGCGGTCCGGTCGGATGCGCCGCCGGACGTGCCGGTCATGTCCGTTGACGCGATGACTACTGGCGGGCCAGGGGTTACGGTCAAGATGAGGGCCGGGAGAGAACCCGGGAGGGTATCGGGAGGGCATGATGACCATCGACGTACCCGAGGCTTACCGTCGCGCGCTGGACGACTTCGGCGCTCTCGTCCACCGCATCGGCCCCGACCAGTGGGAGAATCCGACACCGTGCGTCGACTGGGACGTGCGCTCCCTCGTCAACCACGTGGTCGGCGAGAACCTGTGGGCTCCCGAGCTGCTGGCCGGGCGGACCCACGCGGAGATCGGCGACGTCTTCGAGGGCGACCTGCTCGGCGACGACCCCATCAAGGCGTTCGACACCTCGGCCGTGCCCGCCGTCCAGGCGGCGATCGATCACCGGGTCCTCGACCGCGTCGTCCACCTGCCCTTCGGCGACGTGCCCGGCCGGGAGTACATCACCGAACTGTTCGCCGACGCCCTCATCCACACCTGGGACCTGGCCCGCGCCATCGGCGCCGACGAGCGGCTCGACCCGGAGTTGGTCACCGCCTGCGCCACCTGGTTCGCCGACGCGGGCTTCGGTTACCGGCAGGCCGCCGCCCTCGGGGAGCATCAGGCCGGAGAGCACCGGAAGGTGCCCTCCGAGACCGACGCGCAGGCCCGGCTGCTGGCCTCCTGGGGCCGCCGCGCGTGACCGCCCGTCTCCGTGTGCTCGGCCTCTGTGGTCGGTACGGCTAGCGAGCGGTCGGCCGTTTGCCGTGGTTGGCCTTGTTCTTCTTGCGGGCCTTGCCCTTACGTGATCTTCTGGCCATGCCGACCACCCCTTCCCTGAGGTCCTTCCAGGTCCCGCGAGCGCAGGCCTCCGTGGTTCCGGACCCGTACGGGACTCGATGTCACCGGTTCAGACCTTCACGTTCCTCCTGCGACGCCCGGCGCGCAAGGCCCGAACCGCGACCCACCCCGCTCCGGTGAGTGCGTTGCCCCAACCTTGACGATCAGCGCCTCCCGCGGGTGCGTCCGCCCCGATTCTGAGGATCTTCCCTAGGCTCACCCTCATGCGCGAGAAGCTGATGGCCCGCTGGCGGTCCCTGGCCGGTCCCGAGGCCGAACCCCTGGGCCGTGAACTGATCACCCGGTACGACGAGCCGCACCGCAGGTATCACACCGTCACCCACCTGGAGGCCGTGCTCACCCACATCGACACCCTGGCCTCTCATGCCGAGCACCCGGACCTGGTACGGCTGGCGGCCTGGTTCCACGACGCCGTCTACGACCCGCGGCGCGGCGACAACGAGGAGCGGAGCGCCATCCTCGCCGAGCGCGCGCTGCCGGAGACGGGGCTCTCCCCCGAGGCGGTGGCCACGGTCGCCCGGCTGGTCAGGCTGACCGTCACGCACGCCCCCGCACCGGGCGACGCGGACGGGGCCGTGCTGTCCGACGCGGACCTGGCGATCCTGGGCGCGGTGCCGGAGATCTACGCCGCCTACGCGGCCGCCGTACGCGAGGAGTACGCCTTCGTGCCCGACGACGCTTTCAGGTCCGGCAGGGCCGCGGTGCTGCGCTCGCTGCTCGACCTTCCGGCGATCTTCCACATCGCCGATCTGGAGGAGGCGGCACGGGCGAACATCATGGCGGAGCTTGAGCGGCTGTGAGCGGACGACCACCACAATTCAACAGTATTTCCCGATACTCACTGTGGTATTTTGGTGGAATCTGGTGAATTAAAGGGAGTGAGTCAATGCTCGCCCAGCAGCGGCAGCAGGCGATCCTGGAGAGGGTGCGGAGCAGGGGCGGGGTCAGGGTCGCCGATCTCGTCCGGGAGCTCGGCGTGTCCGACATGACGATCCGGCGCGACCTTGAGGTGCTCTCCGAGCGCGGACTGGTGGAGAAGGTCCACGGTGGCGCCACCGCCGCCGGTTCCGGCTCGACCGAGGAACCGGGCTTCGCCGCCAAGTCGGCGCGCCAGCAGGCGGAGAAGGAGACGATCGCCCGGCGGGCCGCCCGGCTCGTCCGGCCCGCCACCGCCATCGCACTCTCCGCGGGAACCACGACCTGGACGCTCGCCCACCATGTGACCGACGTGCCCGAGCTGACCGTGATCACCAACTCGATCCGGATCGCCGACGTCTTCCACCGCTCCCCAAGGGCCGACCGCACGGTCGTGCTCACCGGCGGGGTCCGCACCCCCTCCGACGCGCTGGTCGGCCCGGTCGCGGTCACGGCGATCCGGGGGCTCCACGTCGACACCCTCTTCCTCGGCGTGCACGGGATGAGCGCCAGAGCCGGGTTCACCACACCCAACCTGCTGGAGGCCGAGACCAACCGCGAACTGGTCGCCTCCGCGCACCGCCTGGTGGTGCTCGCCGACCATACCAAGTGGGGCACGGTCGGCATCAGCACGATCGCCGAGCTGTCCCAGGCCCACGTCGTGGTCACCGACTCCGGCCTGACCGGGGAGGCCCGCGAGGAGCTCGCCGCCTCGGTGGGAGAGCTGATCATCACAGAACCGCAGCAGGAGAGCGAGAGCGTCGGCCGATGAAGCGTACGATCACCCACCTGGCCGACGGCCGGGAACTGTTCTACTTCGACCACCGCGACGACGCCGACCGCGGAGCGGTCGACAGACGCGACTTGCCGCCCCGCCCCACCGCCTCCGAGCTGCGCTACGACCCGCTGACCGAGGAGTGGATCGCGGTGGCCGGACACCGCCAGGGCCGCACCTTCCTGCCTCCGGCCAGCGAGTGCCCGCTCTGCCCCTCCACCTCCGGCAACCTCACCGAGATCCCGTCCGCCGCCTACGACGTGGCGGTCTTCGAGAACAGGTTCCCCTCGTTCTCCACCCGTCTGGGGGACTATCAGCAGGTCGGCGGGTTGAGTGAGGTCCGCCCCGGGATCGGCCGCTGTGAGGTGGTCTGCTTCACCGCCGAGCACGACTCCTCGTTCGCGATGCTCCCCCCCGAGCAGGTGGAGCTGGTCATGGAGGCCTGGATCGACCGTACGGCGGAGTTGTCGGCGATGCCGGGCGTGGAGCAGGTGTTCTGCTTCGAGAACCGGGGAGCCGAGATCGGCATCACCCTGCTCCACCCGCACGGCCAGATCTACGCGTACCCCTACGTGACCCCGCGCACCAGGCTGACCCTCGGGGCGGCCGGGCGGCACCGGGAGCGGACCGGCGGCAACCTGTTCGCCGACGTGCTCGCCGCGGAGCGGGAGGCCGGGATCCGGGTGGTGGCCTCGAACGAGCACTGGACGGCGTTCGTCCCGGCCGCGGCCCGCTGGCCGGTGGAGGTCCACCTCTACCCCCACCGGCAGGTCCCCGATCTGGTCGGCCTGGAGCCCGCGGAGCGCGCGGCGTTCGGACCGCTCTACACCGACGTGCTCCGCCGCCTCGACGGACTGTTCGGCGTGCCGATGCCCTACATCGCGGCCTGGCACCAGGCGCCGGTCAACACCGGTCGTGACCTGTCGTACGCGCACATGGAGCTGTTCAGCATCCGCCGCGCGCCGAACAAGCTGAAATATCTCGCCGGCTCCGAGTCGGCCATGGGCGCCTTCGTGAACGACGTGCTGCCCGAGGAGGCAGCACACCTTCTGCGCTCTGTTGTCACGAACTGATCACCAATTGGTCTCGTCTTGAAGTCGCGTGACCCTCTGTTTACCACTACTATCCTTCCCACATCGGCTGCAACAGCCGATATGCCTAATCCCAGGCGCATCGCCCGGGAGCCGGGGAACCACCGCACCTGGGGTGAAACCACTTCGGTGGAAGGGCGTTCTCCAGCCCGAACCCGTCAGCTAACCCGGTAGGCGGAAGGAGAGGAGAGTTCGTGGCGGCCCCGTCCCCCACGTTCCGTCGGCATGCGGCTCTGGCCCTTTGTGCGAGCCTGATCGCCACGTTCACCCTCGGCGCCCCCACCGCGGGAAGCGCGGAGCCCAAGCCGACCGAGGCCAAGCTCCGCGCCGAGCTGGCCAAACTCGGCAAGAAGGTCGACTCGCTGATCGAGGCCTACGCGGCCAAGCGCGAGTCCCTCAAGAAGGCGCAGAAGGCCGAGGCCGTCGCCAAGCAGAACCTGGCCAGGGCCGAGGACCTCTACGCCAGGGCGGAGAAGCAGGTCGACTCCATAGTCCAGCTCCGTTACCAGAGCAGCACCGGCGGCCTGCCCGCGCTGCTGTTCGCCGACGACATGGGGGGAGCCGCGGTGATGGAGCAGCTCACCGCCCAGCAGAGCGCCCACCTGCAGGGTTTCGCCGAGAGCCTCGAACGCAGGAAGAGGGCGACCGAGACGGCCGCCAAGCTCACCGACGACATCGGTGAGGAGGCCAGAGAGATGCAGACCCAGCGCGACGAGGTCGAAGACGTGATCAAGGACATCAAGAACAAGCTCGACCAGCTCGCCCCCGTCGGCTCCGGGCGCCGCGCCGACGGCAGCTGGGCCCCGCAACTCCCCACCGGCGCCGACAACATCACCGACCGGACCCGGATCATGCGTGAGGCCGTCAAGAGACGCTTCGACCTCCCGTACTCGGTCGGTTGCTACCGGTCCGCGAACGACGGCGGCGAGCACCCCCTCGGCCGCGCCTGCGACTTCATGATGAGCACCGGCGGCACGATGCCCTCGGCCGCCAATCTCCGGCTCGGCGACGAGATCGCCGCCTGGGCCATCAAGAACAAGGCCAAGCTCGGGGTGAAGTACGTGATCTGGCGCCAGCGCATCAACCACGGCTCCGGCTGGAGAACCATGTCCAACCGCGGCGGCATCACCGCCAACCACTACGACCACCCGCACATCTCGATGTACTAGCGCCGTCCCCGCGGGGGCCGCTGAGGCGTTGCGGCCACGGGTACGTCAGCGGGTCGGTGTCCGGGGGCGATTCCACCAGAGGGAGAGGGACAGGGCCGCGGTGACGAGGGCGGCGCCCCCGGCGGCGAAGGCGGGGGCGGTGTCGACCTGTTGCCGGATGACGGTGAAGCTGCCGGGGAGGGCGTCGAGGGCGCTCTGGAGCTGGTCGGCGTTCTCAGCGCGGTGGTAGGAGCCGCCGGTGGTCTGGGCTATCCGTTTGAGTGCGGGCTCGTCGATGACACGGGGGTTGCGGCCCCTGTCGAATCCGCCGCGACCGCCGAAGCCGCCGCCCCAGCCGCCGAATCCGCGGCCGTCGAACTGTGAGTTGTCGCAGACCATCGGGGCCGGGTTCGTGGTGCCGAAGCCGATGGTGAAGACACGGACGCGGCGCAGGGCCGCCTCCTGGGCGGCGAGCTGCGGGTCGACGCCCTGGGTGTTGGCGCCGTCGGTGAGCACGACGATCGCGGCAGCGGCGTAGCCCGACCCGCCGCCGGGGTTCGCCCCGGTGGAGGCGACCGACGGGTCGACCTCCGCGATCGCGTCGATCGAGGTGAGCACGGCCTGCCCGATCGCGGTGCCCCGGGACACGGTGAGGCCGTCCAGCGCCTCGATCAGCGAGTCGGTGTCGTCGGTGGGCGGGACGAGCAGACCCGCGGTGCCCGCGAAGGTGACCAGGCCGATGCGCGGCCCGCCCCGCTGCGACTCGATGAACTCGGCGGCGGCTTTCCTCGCGGCGGTGATGCGGTTGGGGTCGACGTCCGTGGAGCACATGGAGCCGGAGGTGTCGAAGGCGAGCAGGATCGTCGCCGACGTCTGTGGCACCGGGACCGACGCCTGTGGTCGCGCGGCCCCGACCGCGAGCAGCGCGAGTCCGGCTACGAACAGTGCCGCGGGGATCTTCCGCGTCCAGCGCGTACGGCCGGGCAGGGCGCTGCGTACGAGCGCGATCGAGGTGACGCGCACAGCGGCCCGCCGGCGGCGGCGCCGCGCCCACTCGCGGATCGCGAAGATCAGCGGGATGACCAGGATGGACAGCATTGCCCACGGCCACGAGAACGACATTCAGATCACCCGTCCGGACCGGAGCACGGTGAGCGCCGCGCCCGCGGTGAACAGCGCGAGGGCGAGCCCGATCAGCCCGCCGGCGAGGGGCAGCGGCTCGTCGGAGACGGTGAGCCGCAGGTCGATCGTGTCGGCGATCCCGTCGAGCCGCGCGGTGTCGGAGGCGGGGTGGTAGGCGCCGCCGGTGGTCTGCGCGATCAAGGTGAGGGTGTCCTCCTCGAGCGAGGTCCGCAGGTGGTAGCCGTCGACCCGCACCGTCGCCCCGGCGGTGGTGCCGACCCCGACGGTGTGGATGTGGACGCCCGCCCGCTGGGCCACGGTGGCGGCGCGCTCGACGTCCGCGCCCTGGTTCTGGCCGTCGGAGAACATCACGATCGTCGCCGACGGCCAGTAGCCGATGTCGGGGGCGGCGCCGTCGCGGCCGACGGCCACCTGCTTGCCGGTGATCGCCGACAGCGAGCCCGTGATGGCCGTCCCCAGCGAGGTGCCGCCAGTGATCTTCAGCCGGTCGATGGCCTTGAGCGCGACGGAGTGGTCGGCGTCGGGCCGCGCGGTGGTGAGCGCGCCCCGTTCGAACGCGACGACTCCGATGTCGACGCTGTCGGGCTGGGCCGCCACGAACGCGCGGGCCGCCCGCTGCGCGGCCGCCAGCCGGGTGGGCACGACGTCGTCCGCCCCCATGCTGTTGGAGACGTCGATGGCGAGGATGACGGTGCCCGCGGTCCGCGGGACCGGTACCATGGCCGCCGGTCCGGCGATGGCGATCGCGAGTACCCCGACGCCGGCGATCGTCAGGCCGACTCCGAGGTACGTCCGGCGGCTGCCCGGCACAGCGACCCCGGCCGCGGTGAGGGCGGCCGTCCGGCGGCGCGCCGAGACGACGGCAGCCCAGGCGAGCGCCGCCGTGACGAGCAGTCCGACGGCCAGCAGCAGCGGGGAGGACAGGGTCATGAGGCCGGCCTCACATGTCCGTCGATGACCTCGGCAGGCTCGGTCATGGCGACCGGTCCCCGGTTCGGGCGACGACCTCGACGAGCGTCTCGGCCAGATCGCGGTCGGTGTCGATGCGGTGGACGGGCACCCCGGCCCGGCGCATGCCCGCCTCGAGCCGGGCGTCGCGGGCGTCGACGGCGGCGCGGAAGCGGACCCGCAACAGCGGGTCGGCGGAGTCGACGACGAGCTGCTCGCCGGTCTCGGCGTCCTCGACCACGATCAGCCCGGCTTCGGGCAGCACGTCGTCGGCCGTGTCCGCGATCCGCAGGGCGACCACCTCGTGCCGCCTGGCCAGGCGCTGGAGCGAGCGCTCCCAGTCGCCGTCGCCGATGAAGTCCGACAGCACCACGACGAGTGCGCGGCGGCGCGCGAGCCGTCCGGCCGCATCGAGCATCTCCGCCAGGTCGGTGGTGGTGCCACCGCGCGCCTTGGAGGTGCGTTCCAGCTCGGCGCCGATCCGCAGCGCGTGCCGCCGGGAGGTGCCGGGCGGCACGACGCGCAGCATCCCGGTGTCGAACAGCAGGGCGCCGACGCGGTTGCCGCCCCGGCCGAACAGCCGAGTGAGGACGAGCGCGAGCTCGGCGAGTACGTCGCGCTTGCCGCGCCCCGGCCGGTCGGCCGCCATCGACGCCGACCGGTCGAGGACAAGCCACACCGTCAGCTCGCGGTCCTCGGTGAACACTCGCAGGTGCGGCTCGTCCAGCCGTGCGGTCACGTTCCAGTCGATGTGCCGGGCGTCGTCACCGTCGCCGTAGGGGCGCAACCCGGTGAAGTCGATCCCGGAGCCGCGGTGCGCGGTGCGGTGCGCGCCCTGGAGCCGGCCGTCGAGTCTGCGGACGACCTTCCACTCCAGGCGCAGCAGGAGCCTCTCGGGGGCGGCGGCCATGGCGGCTCAGCGGTTCTGCAGGACGACGTCGGGCGCCCGGACGGCCCCGAGCACCCTGGTGATGATCGTGTCGGCGTCGACGTCGTCCGCGAGGGCCTCGTAGGACAGCACGAGGCGGTGGCGCAGCACGTCGAGCGCGAGCTCGGACAGGTCGCGCGGCAGGACGTAGCTGCGGCCGCGCAGGAACGCCAGCGCCCGGGCGCCCGTGACGAGCGCGATGGACGCCCGCGGGCTCGCCCCGTAGGTGACATACCGTTCCAGCTCGCCGAGCCCGGCCGTCGCGGGGGAACGCGTCACGGAGACCAGCCGTACCGCGTAGTCGACGATCGCCGGATCGACGTACACCTGCTGAGCGCGGGCCCGCATCGCGATCAGCTCCTCGGCCGTCACCATCGGCCGCGGCGGCTCGGGCGGACGCAGCGCTCGTTCGACGATCGCCTGCTCTTCGGGCTGCGTCGGATAGTCGACGACCACCTTCATCATGAAACGGTCGACCTGCGCTTCGGGCAGCGGGTAGGTGCCCTCCGACTCGATCGGGTTCTCCGTCGCCATGACCAGGAACGGCTCGGGCACCCGGAACGTCTCACGGCCGATCGTCACCTGATGCTCCTGCATCACTTCCAGCAGGGCGCTCTGCACCTTGGCGGGGGCGCGGTTGATCTCGTCGGCCAGCAGCAGGTTCGCGAACACCGGGCCGAGCTCGGTTTTGAACTCCCCGGAGTGCTGGTGGTAGACCCGCGTCCCCACGAGGTCGGCCGGCACCAGGTCGGGGGTGAACTGGACGCGCTGGAAACTCCCGGTGATCGCGGCGGCCAGCGACCTCACCGCGAGCGTCTTGGCCAGGCCCGGCACGCCCTCGACGAGCAGGTGGCCGCCGGCGACCAACGCGACGGCCATGCGCTCCAGCAGGACGTCCTGACCGACGATCGTGCGTTTGACCTCGAACAGCACATGTTCGAGCGGATGGGCCGACGTGGAGGACTTGGTCGAGGTCATATGGTGTTCCTTCTCGTGACGCTTCGGTCAGATCTCGGGCCCGCCGCCCGGCGGGCCGTCGCCCTCGCCACCGCCCAGTGCCGCGCCGATCGGCACCGCGAACGCGATGCCGGCGAACGCCTCGTCTCCTCCCGGGTCGGCGATCGAGACGACGATCCCGATGACCAGGCCGCGGGCGTCCAGGAGGGGACCGCCGGAGCTGCCCGGGTTCACGGAGGCGTCGAACTGGATGAGCCCGTTCAGGCCGCCGTCTTTGGCGGTCCGGTTCAGGCCCGACACGACGCCGGTGGAGACGCTGTAGGTCAGGCCCAGCGGATTGCCGATCGCCACGACAGGCACGCCCACGGTCGCGGTGCCGCCGAGCGTCGCCGGGATGACGATCTCCGGCAGTTTCGCGGGTTTGAGGGTCGCGACGTCGAGCTTGGGATTCGACGACGCGACAACGGCCTTCGTCCTGGTGCCGTCGGCGAACGTCACGGTGACGTTCTCTGCGCCTTTGTTCGAAGTGCCTTCGACGACGTGGTGGGCCGTCAGAATCGTCCCGTCCTCGGCCGCGATCACCCCGGTTCCAAGCGACTTCCCGGCCTGGATGACCACCACCGACGGCCCGACCCTCTTGAAGACGTCGGGCACCGTGAGCATCGCACTGGGCGTCGGCGTCGCGCTCGGCCTGGGCGCGGCCTCCTCGCCGTTCCCACTGCTGCTTCCCAGCCAGTACGCGAGCAGCGCCACGACGACAAGGGCGCCGCCCCCGACGGCGAACCGCCGAGCCCTCCCGGCCACGGCTCCCTGAGCATCGGCCGCATCGGCCTGCTGCGGCACACGCTCCATTGCCACATACTCATAAATTTCAGTTGAAAGTGCTACAAACTCCGCCTGAGAACTCCCTGAGAATCGGCCCCCGCGACCCCACGCGCGCAGCACGGAGACGAGGATGGCGGCGCCGACCGCCCTGCCCAAGCCGATGGAGCCTGCCGCCCCCCGAGCCACGCGTCCGGCCGGGAGCAAGGAGGCGGCACCGGGAGAACGCGTCCCGCCCCATCGGCCGGCTTCACCGCGAAGGTCAGCGGGCCCCGGCCGTTCCCCCGTGGCCGGGGGAGCCCTCGGGCGGGGCGGGGGCGGTGGAGCCGCGCACCACCAGTTCGGTGGCGAGTTCGACGTGGTGGGAGTCGACTCGTTCGCCTGCCGCCAGGCGCAGGGCCGTGCGTACGGCGACGCCGCCCATCTCTCGCAGCGGCTGGCGTACGGTGGTCAGCGGGGGCGAGGCCATGCAGGCGACCTGGGTGTCGTCGAAGCCGACGATGCTGAGGTCCTCGGGCACGCGCAACCCTCGCGCCCTGGCCGCCTCCAGCACGCCGAGCGCGATGTCGTCGCAGCCGGTGAAGACGGCCGTGGGGACCTCAGGCAGGTCGAACAGGGCCGCGCCGCCCGTCACACCGTCCCGGTAGCGGAAGTGCCCCGCCCGTACGTAACCCGGGGGAACCGAGGCGCCTGCGGCCTCCATGGCGGCGCGGTAGCCGTGTAGCCGGGCCTGGTTGCAGGCGGCGGTGGCCGGGCCGCCGAGGTAGGCGATGCGCCGGTGTCCGAGCGTGAGCAGGTGCTGCGTCGCGGCCAGGCCCCCGGCGAAGTTCGTCGAGCCGACGCTGGTGACCCCTCTGGTCTGCGGCAGGTTCAGCGGGTCGATCACGACCAGTGGCAGCCGCACCCGGGACAGGGCGGCGAGCTGCCCGGCGGTCAGCTCGCTGGTGATGGCGATCAGGGCCCGCCGTCCGGCCGTGACCAGGCCGCGCGCCCAGGCTCCGGCGCGGTCGGCGTTCGTCCGGATGCTCACCACGATCGCCGCGTCGGCCTCGGCCCCAGCCTGCACGGCGCCCTGGACGATCTCGGTCGAGTACGCGTTGAGGTCGGCGTCCAACTCCACTTCGATCGTGGCCGGCACGGCCGCGTCGCCCCGGCGGCGCTGCGGCGGCGCGACGTAGCGGTGCTGCTCCAGCAACGACTCCACCAGGGAACGGGTCACCGGGGAGACGTCACCTCGGCCGTTGAGCACCTTCGACACGGTCGCGATCGACACGCCCGCCGAGGCCGCGACCATGGCCAGCGTGGCCCGTCTAGGACTGGCCGGCATCTGTTCCTCCCTGGTGTGTGGCGGAAGAGCCCGGTACCGGTTCCACATCCACCCGGGTGACCAGCCGGCGGCCTGGGCCGACGTGGCGCAGCGGGCCGGTCAGTCGTATGCGGCCCCGGCAGGGCAGATCGGACGCCGACGTGCCCACGAGCACCTCAAGATCCCCCGGTTCGACGACGCGCCGCAGGTCGCGCCCGGTGAACGCGGTCCGGTCGGCGGGTACGGTGAAGGTCGCCAGGGCGCTCGCGCCGGGCTCCAGCCGGACCCGGGTGAACCCGGTGAGCTGCCGCACCGGCCGGGTGACCTGGGCGACCACATCGTACAGGAAGAGCTGGACGACCTCCTCCCCCGTCCGGCCCCCGGTGTTGCGCACCCGCACCGACACGGTGAACTCGCCGTCGGTGGGCACCTCGGCGTCGCTGATCCTCAAGGAGTCGACCTCGAAGGTGGTGTACGAGGTGCCGTACCCGAACGGGAACAGCGGGGTCGGGTCGAGATTGCTGATGCCGTGGCTGTTGGAGCCCAGCGGCGGTTGCAGGTAGGTGCCCGGCTGCCCGCCCGGGCCGCGCGGGATCTGCACCGGCAGCTTTCCGCTGGGCTGCACCCTGCCGGACAGGACCCCGGCGATGGCCGCCCCGCCCTCCTCGCCGGGCATGAACGCCTGGACGAGCGCGGCGGCGGTCCCGGACACACCGCCCAGCGCGTACGGGCGGCCCGAGACGACGACCACCACGACCGGCGTGCCGGTGGTGGCCAGCTCGGCCAGCAGGTCCTCCTGCACGCCGGGCAGCCGCAGGTCGTCGGCGTCGCAGCCTTCGCCCGAGGTACCCAGCCCGAACATCCCCGCCAGGTCGCCGACGACTGCCACGCACACGTCGGACTCACGGGCCGCCCGGAGTGCGGCGGCGAAGCCGGAGCGGTCGTCGCCCCGCACGTCGCAGCCCGGCTCGTGGATCAGTTCGGCGTCGGGCAGCTCGGCCCGCAGCGCGTCGAGCAGGCTGGGCGCGGCCACGCCGAGCCCGAGCCCCGGATGCCGGGGCAGCACGTGGTTGGGGAAGGCGTAGCAGCCCATGAACGTGTGCGGGTCGTCGGCGCAGGGGCCGACCACGGCCACCCGGCGCGGCTCCGGACGCCCCTCGCCGAGCAACGGCAGCGCGGTGCCCGCGTCGAGCAGCACGATCGACCGCTCGGCCAGTTCCCGGGCCAGCGCCCGGTTGGCCGGCGAGTCCAGGTCCACGGCCCGTGCCCCGGCCACCGACTTCTCCGGCGTCCAGTCCGGGTCCAGCAGTCCGAGCTGCACCTTCTGCGTGAGCAGGCGCCGGGCTGCCCGGTCGATCAGGGACTCCGGCAGCTCACCCCGCCGCACCCGTTCGACCAGATGCGGGCCGAAGCCGAGCGTGTCGGGCAGCTCGACGTCGATGCCCGCGGTCAGCGCCTGCACCCCGGCCTCGCCCGCGTCCGCGGCGACCTGGTGCATCGTCGCGAGGAACGGGATCGCCCAGTAGTCCGACACCACCGTCCCGGTGAACCCCCACTCGTCGCGCAGCAGGTCGGTCAGCAGCCACGAGTCGGCCACGGCGGGAACGCCGTCCACGTCGGAGTAGGAGTTCATGACCGAACGCGCGCCGCCCTCGACGAGGGCGGTCTCGAACGGCGGCAGGATCATGTCCATCAGCTCGCGCCGCCCCATCGGCACCGGGCCGTGGTTGCGGGCCGCCCGGGAGGCGGAGTAACCGGCGAAGTGCTTGAGCGTGGCGATGACCCCGGCGTTCTCCAGGCCGCGCACGTAGGCCGCGCCGAGCATCGAGACGAGGTACGGATCCTCGCCCATGGTCTCCTCGACCCGGCCCCAGCGGTAGTCGCGCACCACGTCCAGCACCGGTGACAGGCCCTGGTGGACGCCCAGGGCGCGCATGTCCCGCCCGATGGCGGTGGCCATCCGCTCCACCAGGTCCGGGTCGAACGTCGCACCCCAGGCGATGGCCGCCGGGTAGACGGTCGCACCGTAGGTGGTGAAACCGGTCAGGCACTCCTCGTGGACCAGCGCCGGGATGCCGAGCCGGGAGTGTTTCACCACCTCGGACTGCAGCCGCACCACCTCAGCGGCGCCCTCCGCCGCGGTCACCGGAGCACTGCCGAACACTCGTGTCAGGTGGCCGAGCCCGTGGCGGATCGTCTCCTCGAAGGGCACGCCTCCCGAGGCGGCGAAGACGTCCTGCATCGGGGCGACGTTCGCCGTGCCCTCGGACCTCTTCTCGGGCTCCCCGCCCTGGTCGGCCCGCATGGCGTTGCCCGGCCACCGGCTGCCGAGCTGGCCGACCTTCTCCTCCAGGGTCATCTCCTCAAGGAGGGCGTCGACCCGCTCGGCCACGGGGAGTGCCGGGTCCTGCCACGGACGGAGGATCCGGCCCGCCGCGGAAACCCCATCTAGCGCCGTCATCTGCTCTCCCCTCAAGAAAAAATCCGTTCCCGCGGTTCTCCGAAATATTTCGGCACCTTGCGGCAGCTCTACTCGACATCCTGCCGCACACCGGATGACCGGAAAAGCCCTAGATAAGGGTACTTTACACATCTTGAACACTTAGCCCGGTCGACGCGAGACCCCTCTTGACAGGTAAGTAGCGGAAATCTAAATTGACGTGCCACGCGGCTTATTTCGGAAATGTTTCGACATACCGGACTCAAGAGGAGCGGACGCCTGGCAGCGGAGGTGCTGATCCACGGCGGACGACCACCGCCACTGATGTTTCACCTGGAGCCGCACCCAGCCTTGGCATTCGACATACGGAGATCAGCGTGAAACCAACGACACCGTCTCGCCGTACCTTCCTCAGTCTCTCCATCGGCGTTCCCCTGGGGGCCGCGCTGGCGGCCTGCGGCACTTCCGGCCCCACCCCGGCGGGTGGAACCGGGGCCGGCGGCAGCGGCGGGAACGCCGCGAACAAGGCCAGCTACTGGTTCCTGTCGGTCCAGCCGCAGGAGGGCGTGCGCACCCGGGCCGTGGAGCGGTTCAACCGGGCCAACCCCAACGGGCAGATCACCTTCACGACCATGCAGAACGACGCCTACAAAACGAAGATCAAGACGGCGATCGGGGCGGGCCAGGCGCCCACCATCATCTGGGGCTGGGGCGGCGGGACCCTGCGCACCTACGTGCAGGCCGGCCAGGTGGAGGACCTCACCTCGTGGTTCGAGCAGAACCCCGCCGTGAAGGACCGGCTGTTCGCCTCCTCCTTCGGTGCGGCCACGATCGACGGCAAGATCTACGCGATGCCGGCCGAGACCATGCAGCCCATCATCCTGTACTACAACAAGAAGGTCTTCGACCAGGTCGGCGCGGAACCGCCCGAGTCGTGGGGCGACATCATGGCCCTGGTCCCCAAGTTCAACGCCGCCGGCATCGCCCCGTTCTCCCTCGGAGGCCAGTCCCGCTGGACGAACATGATGTGGCTGGAGTTCCTCTTCGACCGCATCGGCGGCCCCGAGGTGTTCCAGGCCGTGTTCGATGGCAAGAAGGACGCCTGGTCCCACCCCGCCGCCCTCGACGCCCTGACCAAGCTGCAGGAACTCGTCAAGGCGGACGGGTTCATCAAGGGCTTCTCCTCGATCACCGCCGACTCCAACGCCGACCAGGCCCTGCTGTACACCGGCAAGGCCGCGATGATGCTGCATGGCGGCTGGACGTACGGCAGCATGTCGGCCGACGGCGGCGACTTCGTCTCCGGCGGCCACCTCGGCTACATGAACTTCCCGCCGGTCGAAGGCGGCAAGGGCGACCCCGGTAACACCGTCGGCAACCCCGGCCAGTACCTGTCGATCTCCTCCAAGGCGACCCCCGAGCAGAAGGAGATCGCCAAGAAGTTCTTCGCCACCGCCGTGCTCAACGACGAGGACGTCAAGGAGTGGGCGGGCACGGGCGCGGTGCCGATCGTCAACGGCGCCGACAGCGCGTTCGCCGGCGCCAAGGACGAGGATTTCCTGAAGTTCGTCTACGGCATCGCCAGCAACGCCAAGTCGTTCGCCCAGTCCTGGGACCAGGCTCTCAGCCCCACCGCGGCCGAGGTGCTGCTGGACAACATCGCCAAGCTGTTCCAGCTGTCGATCACGCCGGAGCAGTTCGCGTCCAACATGAACGCGGTCATCGGCAGTTGAACGCGTTGGCCACCCCCGCTCGGAGAAGGACGCCGCCGGCCGCCACGCGAGGGAGCCGAGGCGGCGTCCTTCCGTGGCTGGCCGTTCCGGCCCTGCTGTTCTTCGTCGCCTTCGGGGTGATTCCGCTGGTCGGGGTCCTGTTCCTCAGCTTCACGTCCTGGGACGGGCTCGGCGAGATCCAGATGTCCGGGTTCACAAGCTGGCGAGCCGTGCTCGCCGACCCCGGTCTCCTGCACGCGCTGTGGGTGACGTTGCTGGTGATGGCCGTCTCCTGGGCGGTCCAGACCCCGGCCAGCATCCTGCTCGGGGTGTTCCTGGCCGGGCGGCAGCGCTACCGCGCGCTGCTGGCCGTGCTGTACTTCATCCCGCTGCTGCTGAGCTCGGCCGCCATCGCGATCGCCTACAAGGCGCTGCTCGACCCGAACTTCGGGCTCGGTGCCGGGCTGAACATCGAGTTGCTCGTACAGGACTGGCTCGGCGAGCCCGTCCTCGCCTTCGGTGTCGTGATCTTCGTGGTGTCGTGGCAGTTCATCCCCTTCCACTCGCTGATCTACCAGGGCGGCGTGCGGCAGATCCCGCGCTCCATGTACGAGGCCGCCGAGATAGACGGCGCGGGCCGCGTCCGCAAGTTCTTCAGCATCACGCTGCCGCAGCTCAAGTACACGATCATCACGTCCTCCACCCTCATGGTCGTCGGGTCCCTGACCTTCTTCGACCTGATCTTCGTGCTGACCGCGGGCGGGCCTGGTGACGCCACCCGGGTGCTCGCCCTGGACATGTACAAGCGCGGGTTCCAGGCCAACCTCATGGGACCGGCCAGCGCCATCGCCGTCATCCTCGTCCTGGTGGGCCTCGCCCTGGCGTTGCTGCTGCGCCGGCTCGGCGGCCGCGACGCAGGAGCCAGCCAAATGGAAGGGGCCTGACCATGGGCATGACCCAGACGACGAGGCCCGAGCGGGCCGCGGCGGCCGGAACGAGGACGCACCGGCACCGGCACCGGGCGGGCGGCGAGCAGCGGTCGCGGGCGCTCGGCGAGCGTCCCAACTGGCTCGGCGGGGTCGCGGGCTGGCTGTGGCTGGCGATCGTGATCGTGCCGATCTACTGGATCCTCATCACCAGCTTCAAGGCACAGAGCAGCTACTACGCCACCAACCCGCTGGCGCCGCCCACCGAGCCGTCCCTCGCCAACTACCAGCTGGTCGTCGAGTCCGACTTCCCGCTGTACTTCCTCAACAGCCTCATCGTGACCGTCGGCGCGGTCGTCCCGGCGGTCACGGTCGCGTTCATGGCGGCGTACGCGATCGTCCGCGGCGGCGCCCGCCGCTTCCTGCGCGGGGTGAACTCACTCTTTCTCATGGGGCTGGCCATCCCGCTGCAGGCGACCATCATCCCGATCTACCTGATCATCATCCGGCTGCGCCTCTACGACTCGCTGGCGGCGCTGATCCTTCCGTCCATCGCCTTCGCGATCCCGCTCTCGGTGCTGGTCCTGGCCAACTTCATCCGTGACGTGCCCAAAGAGCTGTTCGAGTCGATGCGGCTGGACGGCGCGGGCGAGATGAGGACGCTCTGGCGCCTGGCCCTGCCGCTCACCCTGCCGGCCGTGGTGACGGTGACGATCTACAACGCACTGACGATCTGGAACGGATTCCTGCTGCCTCTGATCCTCACCCAGAGCCCCGACAAGCGCACACTGCCGCTCGCGCTGTGGACCTTCCAGGGACAGTACAGCGTGAACGTGCCCGCCGTACTCGCCTCCGTCGTGCTGACCACGCTCCCTCTCCTGATCCTGTACGTGGTCGGCCGCCGTCAGCTGCTCAGCGGCCTGACGGCCGGTTTCAGCAAGTGACCGGCGCCGCGGGCCGCCGCTCCCGCCTGGCCGCCGGGCTCATAGAGGTCCGGCGGCGCCGAGCGGTCCGGTTCTCCCGGCGTGGGTGGTCGAGCACATCGGGGCGTGCTCGGCCACCCATGCCGGGGATGACTCCCGGACGGCGGCCGGGCCGGGCAGGGGGCGGGGTCGGGCGCGACCCCTTCTCTTCCTTCGCCCGACGTCCCGCCCCGAGTCACAGGCCGGCCGCCGTGGCGGGCCGGATCTCGACGCGTCGACGTGCCGGGCAGGGCACGGATCACCGTTTGGCGCTGAAGATGATCTCCACCCGCCGGTTCTTCGCCTGGTTCTCCCGCACCGGCCGCCCCTGAGCGGCGTTGGGCACTTTGGGCCGTCTCTCGCCGAAGCCCATGGCCTGGAAGGTCACCTGTGACAGCTGCCGCGCGAGGACCTGCCGCACGGCCTGCGCCCGGCGCAGGGACAGCGCGTCGTTGTAGACCTCGGTCCCCTGGTCGTCGGTGTGCCCCTCGATCCTGACCGTCCCGCCCGCGGAGTCGATCCGGATCCGCTCGGCGACCCGCCGCAGCCGCTGTCGCGCCCGCGGCGTCAGCACGGCCCTGTCAAGTGCGAACAGCACGTCGCTGGTGAGCGCCACGGTGACCTGATCACCCTGCTTGGACTCGCTCTCGGCGCCGTCGAGCGATTCCACTTCGGCGATGACGTCCTCGACGGGGGTGACGATGTCCTCCACCCCGGCCACGGTGTCCTCCGGATCCGCCCACGCGGCCGCGGCCGGGCCCGTCGCCAGGGTGAGCGCGAGCGCGAGGACCGCGAGACGCTCAGGAGATCGGGACATCGGTGAAAACGCCCAGTACCTTGAGGTCCACATTGATCTTCGTGACGTCCGGCGGCGGGGCGGCGAACGTGGCGTGCAGCGGCAGCACCTCGCCCGGCTCGGTGAACACGTCGTAGTCGGAGCACAGGCACTTGGTCTTGGGGTACTTGCCCGTGCGCGCGACGGTGTACCGCTTGCCGTTGACCGGGTCGACCAGGCTGATCCCCGCCACGGTCAGGCCGAGGTTGTCCGGGGTGTCCCCCATGTCGCTGTTCATCTGCCAGCGCTCGTCGCCCTTGTTGGTGACCGTCCAGGTCAGCGTGGAGAGCCGGCCCTGCCGCTTGAGGCCGGTGATCTGCACGGTCAGGTCGGCGCCACCGGCCTTGACCTCCCTGCCGGCGATCACCTCGCCCTGCTCGGCGGGCGCGACCTTCTGCTCGGCGGCCCCAGCTGCTTCGGAAGGCTCGGCGGACCCGGCGGACCCGGCGGACCCGACGGGCTCGGTGGAGCCGGTGGCCTGCTTCTCCTCGCCGCCACCGCCCTGCTGCCCGGGAAGCGTTCCGCAACCGGCCAGCACGATCGCCAGCACGGACGCGGCCACCGCCGGCGTGATTCCTCTTCTCAACGCGTTCCACCCCTAGCCGTCATGGATCGGATCGAACCCGACCTTAGGCGGGCCACCTTCAGAATCCGCATAGTGCGCTATAGGCGCAGGCCGCGGCGGCGCCGTACCTCGCCGGCGAGTTCTTCCGCCCCGGCGAGACCGTGCCGATCGCCGAGAACGTCAAACTCTCCCATAGAGCTTGTTATTGCATCAACTGCACCATCTATCTCATCAAGGTCTAAAAGGGCTGCGGCCAGGGTCAGCAGCGCCTGCGCGGCACCTCTGCGGTCCGCGTGCTCGCGGAACGTGCCGAGCGCCCCCTCCGCGGCCCCGCGGGCGACGTCGGGCCGGCCCTCCGCCATGGCCACCCTGGCCAGGACCACCAGTCCCGCGGCCTCGGGCAGCCGATCCCCCAGCCGCCTGAGCAGGCCGAGACCGCGTTCGGCCCGCTCACGCGCCTCGGCAGGGCACCGCCGGTCCAGAAGGAGCCCGGCGAGGTCGAGCGAGACGGCCGCCTCGCCGCGCGGATCACCCAGCTCCCGATAGGCCGCGAGGCTCCTGACGAGCAGGTCCTCCGCACGCCGCAACCCGCCCAGGGCGCGCAACGCGTCGGCCCTGCCGCGCTGGTCGCCCGCGGCCGAGAACGCGGTCAGGCAGGCCACAAAACACGCCTCCGCCTCCTGCCGCCGCCCCCTGGCGAGGTGGACCAGGCCGAGCCGGTGCCGGGTACGGGCCACCTCTCCGGCCTCCGCCAGCGAAAGCGCCCGCTGGAGGGCCTCGGCCGCCGCCGCCAGGTGGCCCCGTGCCCGGTGCAGGTCCGCCATGGAGCGCAACAGCAGCGCCTCGCCGTGGCGGTGTCCCATCCGCCTCGCGGCCCGCAGGCCGATCTCCGCGGCCATCCGCCAGTCCTCGTGGTGCGCGCCGAGCTCGAAGAAGGGTGTCAGGTAGAAGGCCAGCCGCCAGGCCGCCTCGTCCAGGCCGGTCCGCTGGAGGTCGGCGACCGTCGCGACCAGGAACCCCCGCTCGGCGGCCAGCCAGCGGGCCGACTCCCTGAACTGCGTGGTCGCAAGGGCCATGACCTGCTCCGCCGTATGGACCAGGGTCTGGCCCGAGCCCGGCTCCGCGGGCAGCAGCAGTGCCCTGGCCCGCCGGGTGCGGTCCAGTATCTCCCGCCCGGCCGCGGCGAGGACCTGCCCGGGGGTGCCCTCCTCCCCATCCAGGCGCTCGGCGGCATAAAGCCTGGTCAGCTCGTGCCAGCCGTACCTCTCCTGGCCGGCCGCGTCGAGCCCGCGCGCCTGCAGCAGGCCCGCCTCGGCCAGTGCCTCCAGCAGCCGGTCCGCGGGCGCGCCGAGGACCGCGGCGGCCGCCCACGGAGCGAAGTCGAGTGCGGACAGCGCACCGAGGCGGCGCAGCAGCAGGCGTTCCCGATCCGAGAGCGCGTGGTAACCGAGCGCCAGGCTGCTCCGTACGGCCAGATCGCCCGCGCTTAGCTCGTCGAGGCGGCCGCGCTCGTCCTCAAGTCGTCCCGCCAGGTGCCTCAGCGTCCAGTCCGGCCGCCGCGCCAGCCTGGACCCGGCGATCCTGAGCGCCAGCGGCAGCCCGCCGCACAGCACCGCGATCCGCGCCGCCGCCTGTGGCTCGGCCCGCACGCGCTGCTCGCCCACCACCCTGGCCAGCATCGCCACCGACTCGCCGGGATCGAACACGTCAAGCTCGCGGGCGCGCGCCGCCTCCAGGCCGAGCAGCGGCGAGCGGCTGGTCACCAGCGTCAGGCAGCCGGGCCCGGTGGGCAGCAGCGGGCGCACCTGTGCCTCGTCGACCGCATCGTCCAGCACCACCAGCAGCCGCCGCCCGCTCACCATGCTGCGGTAGAGCCGGGCCCGCTCGGCCGGCTCTGCGGGCACGGCCCCCTGCGGGCAGCCGAGCGAGCGCAGCAGGTCCTCCAGCACCGCGCCCGGCGCCCTGGCCCTGAGCGAGGCGTAGAGCCGCCCGTCGGGGAAATCGAGCGCGGCGGCCGCGTGGACCGCCATCGCGGACTTGCCCGCTCCCGCCGGGCCGTGCAGCACCAGGTGGACCGGCGCGCTACCGGCCGTGGGCACCGCCCCGCGGATCCAGTCCAGCACGCGCTCCCGCCCGGTGAAATCGACGACGTCCGGCGGCATCTCGTTCGGCACGGCTCTCGGAGACGCGTCCCTGGCCAGGACCCGCTCGTGCGCCTCCCGCAGCTCGGCACCGGGTTCCAGGCCGAGTTCGTCGATCAGCAGCCGCCGCGCCTCCTGGTAGACGCTCAGCGCCTCCGGCCTGCGTCCCGCCTGGTTGAGCGCCAGCATGAGCTGCCCCCATGCCCGCTCCCGCAGCGGGTACGCGGCCACGAGCGCGCGCAGCTCCCCGGTCAGCTCCGCACCGCGGCCGAGCGCCAAATCCAGCTCGACGCGCTCTTCGAGTGCGGTGAGCCGCAACTCCTCCAGCGGCACGGCGTAGGCCCGCCGCAGCGGCCCCGAGTCGACGCCGGCCAGCGCGGGTCCCCGCCAGATCGCCAGGGCGGCACGCAACTCGTCGGCCGCCTCGGCGGTCCTGCCCGCGTCCCTGGCCCGCCTGCCCACGCTCACCAGGCGCTCGAACCTGTGCGCGTCCACCTGGTCGGGATCGACGTCGAGAAGGTAGCCTCCGGGCACGGTCCGGATCCCGTCCACCACCTTGCGCAGCGCGCTCACGTACACCCGCAGCACCGGCTCGGCCGACGCGGGCGGCTCCTCGCCCCACACCTCGGCGATCAACCGGTCGACGGTCAGCACCTGTCCTCGCCGCAGCAGCAGCGCGGCCAGCAGCGCGCGGTGTTTGGCGGGCCCGGGCGTGAGGTCGCGGTCGCCGTCAAGGACCCGCAGCGGTCCCAGCACGTCGAACCGCATCGCTCAGCCCTTCGCCGGGCGAAGCTCGAACGAGCGGAACCTGACCTGGACGGGCTCGGCCGTGTCCGGCGCCGCGTAGACGCCGGTGTCCCCCGGGCCGTAGGGGCTCCGCGTGTCGGCGGCCTCGCCCACCGGTTCGTCGTTGAGCCACATGCTCAGGGCGACCCGGTCCCCCCGCTGCTCGCACTGGGCGACGATCCGGTCGTCGGCCGACCTCTTCACCCGTACGGGCCCGTGCAGGACCGTGCTCTGCCCGCCGTGCCGTTTGGTGATCGAGGCGCTGCCCGAACCGGTGACCGCGAAGTCGTAGCGGTCACCGGTACTCGCGTCACCGCGGCACCAGACGCCGAACTCCCCCGAGCCCCGCTCCAGCCGGATCCTGGAGCTGACCACGATGCCCTCGGCGGGCTCGCCGGAGAAGGGCGCCGACTTCCACAGCCGCCAGCCGGGGTTCACGGTCAGCAGGTAGGACTCGCCGTCCTGCTCGGCCCTGCCGCCGTCGGACACGCCGACGGCCCAGGACCCGGCGAAGTCCGCGTGGTAGGGCAGCGCCGGTGTGCCGAGGCCGGCGTAGACGGCCCATCCGCCTGCCACGAGCGCCGCGAGCACGCCGGCGGCCGCGATCCACGGCCACCGCCGCACGCCCCTTCCGGGCCCTGTCTCCGCTGTGACCGGTCCCTCGGGTGCGCCCGGCGCACCGGTGACGGCCCAGGTACGCTCGACCACCTGGCTTGCCGCCGCCGGGGTCGGCCGGCCGCCGATCAGCTCGTCCAGCAACTGCTGGGCGCTCGGCCGCCGCGCGGGATCCCTGGCCATGGCCCGCTCGACGACGGCGCGCATGCGTTCGTCGAGGCCGTCGAGATTCGGCCCCTCGTTGAGGATCCGGTAGAGGACCTCCGGTGGCGGACCACCGCCGAACGGCAACCGTCCCGTGCCGGCGAACGCGATCACCCCGCCCCACGCGTAGACGTCGATCGCGGGCGTCAACGGCTCGCCGCGCACCTGTTCGGGGGCCATGAAGGCGGGCGTACCCATGACCGTCTGGCTGGTCAGGCTCTGGTGGTCGACGAGCTGGGCGATACCGAAGTCGATCACGCGCGGGCCGAGCGGCGACAGCAGCACGTTCGACGGCTTGAGGTCGCGATGGATCACCCCCGCCCCGTGGATGGCGTGCAGCGCCGTGGCGATCCCGACCGCGAGCGCCTCCAGGTTGGCGCCGGTCAGCGGCCCCTGCTCGCGTACCGCCCGCGCCAGATCGGGTCCCCTCACGTACTCCGTGACGAGATAGGCGGCACCTTCCTCGATTCCGGCGTCGAGCACCAGAGCGGTGCAGAACCTGGCCACGCTGCGCGCCGCCGTGACCTCGCGCTCGAAGCGCCGCCGGAAGGCCGGATCGCCGGCCAGCTCCGGGTGGATCACCTTCACCGCGGCCAGGCCACCGGCCGGGGTGGTGGCCAGATGCACCACGCCCATACCGCCCCGGCCCAGCTCACGCCTGAGCTCGTATCCCCCGATCGCCTTCACCGGAGTCACCCTACGATCAAACGATTACATCCGGGACAAGCCCTCCCTTTCTTCGCGCCTCATCGCCGGCACCTCCGCGGACCCGGCGTACGCCCGGCACGACGGCCATGCCGACGTCGTCCGCGAACGGATCGACAATGTGGCCGGATCGACGGGGTGGCCGGGGAGTGGGCGGGTCCGGTGGGAAACCGGACGGGCGGCTCAACCGGGGGCGGGGATCTCCGCCAGCGTCTCGGCGATCAGCCGGTCGAGGTTGGCCGGGCTCGCCGGGCGGGCGATGGCGGCATCGGCGAAACGGGCCAGGAGCCGGGCGAAGATCTCTCGGTCCTGCTCGTCCCAGTCGGCCATCAGGCCGTCCAGGTAGGTGCGCCGGTGGCGGACCACCACCTCCAGCACGCGGCGACCCCGCTCGCTCAGCACGAGCCTGGCCCGCCTGGCGTCCACGGCCGACTCCTCGCGCTCCACGAACCCCGCACCGATCGCGTCGTTGACCAGCCTGCTGGCGGTGGAGGGATCGACGTCCAACTGCTCGGCCACGGCACCCACGGTCACCTCGGGCACGTCCAGGCTCAGCTTGTGCACGGCGTGCACGACCATGACGTTCGACATGTGCACCGGCCGCTGCGGTTCTTCTGCCCTGCGCGCTCGCAGTGGCCGCGACCAGATCCGGCGTAGCCGGAACAGGGCCACATCGATCATCGCTCCGGGCGTCCCCTCGTTCACGGCGCCACCCTAACGCCTGCAGGGGGCGACGGGCGCCCCCCGCCAGAAGATGGTCAGCCGGCCAGCCGGACCGGGTTGACCAGATCGGCGTACATCAGCAGGCCCGCCATGATGACCATCAGGAAGGCGATCGCGTACGTGAGCGGAAGCGCCTTGGCGATGTCTACGTGGCCGGGGGCGGGACGGCGGGCGACGCGAGCGAAGCCGCGCTTGAGGCCCTCCCAGAGGCCACCGGCGATGTGGCCGCCGTCCAGCGGGAGCAGCGGGATCAGGTTGAACAGGCCGATCGCCAGGTTGAAGCCCGCCAGCAGGTTGATGAAGACGACGATCTTGTTCTCCAGCGGGATCGCGGAGGCGGCGATCTCCCCGCCGATGCGGCTGACGCCGATGACGCCGATCGGGCCGTTCTTGTCACGCTCGTCACCGGAGAAGGCGGCGTTCCAGACGCCCACCATCTTCTCGGGGAACCTGAGCAGCGCGGAGGCGGTGGCCGAGGTGAGGTCCCACATGTGCTCGGTCACGGCGCCGAAGCTCTGCTGCTCTATGGCGATCTTCGGGCTGACCCCGAGGTACCCGACACCCTTTTCGATCTTGCCGGGCTCGTCGAGCGACTCGCGGTCCTGGGCGATGAGGGTGGCGTTGACGGTCAGCTCCTGCCCCCCGCGCCTGATACCGATCGCGATCGGCCCCGCGCCGTGGTCGCGGATGGCCCGCGTCGCGGCGTCCCAGCTCGCGGCGGGCCTGCCCGCCACGGCCACGATGACGTCCCCCGGCCTCAGCCCCGCCACGCTGGCCGGGCTGGGCTGGTCGGCCGCGGTGCACTCCTGGTTCTTGGCGTAGTCGGCCGCGGTCTTCACGCACTGCGGGATCGAGGCGATCTCGGTCTTCTGCACGGGGATGCCGAACCCCATGAGCACGACGCCGAACAGGATGAACGCCAGCACGAAGTTCATCGCCGGACCGCCGGACATGATGATGACCTTCTGCCACCAGGGCTTGCGGTAGAACACCCGGTTCTCGTCGCCCGGCTGCACGTCCTCCAGGGCCACGTCACGCGCGTTCTCGATCAGGCCCTGCCACGGCCCGGTGGAGACCGAGCGCACCTTGCCCGGGGCGTCGGTGGGCCGGGGCGGCAGCATGCCGATCATCCGGATGTAGCCGCCGAGCGGGAGCCACTTGATCCCGTACTCGGTTTCGCCCTTGCGGCGCGACCACATCGTCGGGCCGAAACCGACCATGTACTGGGTGACCTTGACGCCGAACAGCTTGGCCGGCACCAGGTGGCCGATCTCGTGCAACCCGATCGACACCATCAGTCCCACGAGGAATACAACGACTCCGACCACGGAGAGCCAGCTCACAGGTTCATACTCCCATCGCGGTTTCACCGACAATGCCCCATAAGAGATTAGCCGAAGTATCCGGCCTTCACGGCCCCGTTCCCCGTCGGGTCACCCGAGGACACTTTGCCGATCCGCCACATTTTGTTGACATTCAGCGATCGTCCGATCACTCTTTGATGAGGGCGAGGGTGAGAGATCGGAGCGTTTTGATCGGAATTTTGGTTGCCGAACACCTACCCCTGATACGGCGCGGGCTGGTGGCCTCGCTGGAGGGCGAGAGCGACATGCGGGTGGTGGCCGACGTGGCCGACGGCGAGGACGTCGTGCCCGCCGTGCTGCGGCACGCGCCCGAGACCGCGGTCATCGACCTCGACCTGCCCGGGGCCGACGGTTTCACCACCGCCCTCCGGCTGCACGAGGAGGCTCCCCGCTGCAGTGTCCTGCTGCTCTCCCGCGCCCCGAACCCGGGCCAGGTCCGCCGCGCCTTCGCCGTCCACGCGCTCGGTTTCATGAGCCTGGAGGTCGACCCCGGGCAGCTGGCCGACGGCGTCCGCCAGGTCGCGGCCGGCCGTCGCGCGGTCGACTCCGAACTCGCGGTGGCGGCCCTGAGGTCGGCGGACAACCCCCTGACCCGCCGGGAGCTCGATGTGCTCCGGCTGGTCGCGCGGGGCGCCAGGTCCGGCGAGATCGCCGACCAGCTGTTCCTCTCCGTGGGAACGGTCCGCAACCACCTGTCACGGATCATGTGCAAGACCCAGGCCCGCAACCGTCTCGACGCCGTGCGCATCGCCGACGACTCCGGGTGGCTCTGACGCCCTTCGCGCCTCAGGGGCGCCAGATGAGGATGAGGGCGCAGTCGTCGTTGTGCCCCGCCGACATGGAGGTGACCAGGTTACGGGCGCCGTCGCGGAACCCGGAGGGCACCAGTCGCTCGGCCTCTCCCAGCAGGCGGTCGAGGCCCGCGTCGATGTCGCGCCCCGGCTGCTCGATCAGGCCGTCGGTGTAGAGCATGAGCGCGTCACCCTTGCGGAGCATCCCCTGGTCCGCCTCGCAGTGCAGGTCGGGCACGACGCCGAGGACGACGCCCTTGGCCGTGGAGACCCGCCACGTTCCCGCGCCCGACTCGTACTTGACCACCGGCGGGTGCCCGGCCGAGGTGATCACGTACTCGCCCGTCGCGAGGTTGAGCCGCAGGTGGACCGCGGTGACGAAGCCCTCGGCCTCACGCTGGCGGTGCAGGTAGGCGTTGCAGGCGGGCAGGAAGTCGTCGACCGAGCCGAGCAGCCCGCCGAAGGTGCCCGACAGCAGCAGTGCCCGGGTGCCCGCGTCGACGCCCTTGCCGGACACGTCGACCAGGGCGAGCTCCATCGTGTCGCCCTCGCGGATGGAGACCAGGAAGTCACCGCCGAAGGAGGATCCTCCGGCCTGCTTGAGCACCACCTTGGAGCCCCACTCCTTGGACAGCGGGGGCAGGTCGCTCTGGCTCTTGAGACGGTCGCGCAGCTCCAGCAGCATCGCGTCGCCGCGCAGGCCCTGCACGCCGAGCTTGCCCCGGGTACGGGCCATCAGCGCGGCCAGCACGGCGGTGAAGCCGAAGGTGACCAGCAGGCCGGGGCCGATGTAGTCCACCCCTCGCACCGCGGCCACGTAGATCAGCGAGGCCGCGACCGCGCACAACAGCTTGACGAGGCTGTTCAGCCGGAGCTGAAGCCCGGCCACCAGGGTGATCGGGATCATGAGCGCCGGGGAGAACCACTCCATGGAGACCCTCGCGGCCAGCACACCGATCGCCAGGGTCAGCAGGATCAGCGTGATGAGCAGGTTACGGTCGCGCGCCAGAGGGCCCCGGCGCAGCAGACGCACGATGGGGACGAGAAGCGGGATGCGGACCAGGAACGCGCGGAGCGCCGGGGGAAGCAGCGGCACCGGACGGGAACTCATGATGCGCCTGACTGTATCTGGCTATCCCCCATTTGGGCAGCCGACTTGACCAATGCCTTGATCACTAAGCGTGGATATTAGCTGGCCGGAACTGTTTGTCCCATCTACCGTGTGAAAAATGACTCTTAGCCTGCGTCCGATCACCGAAGCCGAGTGGTCCGGTTGGATGACCGTGGACGAGGAGGCGTTCGGCGCTCCCGTCCTCCCGCACCGAGCGGAGCTGTACCTGGGTGTCACCGAGTTCGACCGCTCGCTCGGCGTGTTCGACGGCGATCTGCTCGTGGGCACCACGGGGGTGTGCAGTTTCACCATGACCGTGCCCGGCGGCCCGATCCCGGTCGGCGGCGTCACCGCGGTCGGCGTACTGCCCTCCCATCGCCGCCGGGGAGTCCTCTCCTCGCTGATGACCCGCCAGCTGTCCGACCTGCACGAGCGGGGTGAGGCGGTCGCCGCGCTCTACGCCTCCGAGGCCGCGATCTACGGGCGTTACGGCTACGGCAGGGCCGCGGACAGCCTGGTCTTCCGGATCCCCACGGCGAAAACGGCCTTCACCCGGCACGCCCCCGTCGATCCGGGTCTGCGGCTGCGCGTCGTCAGGCCCGCGGAGGCCAGGGCCACCTTCGAGAAGGTCTACGAGTCGGCGCTCGACGAGCGGCCGGGACTGTACGCCCGCACGTCCGGACGCTGGGACTCGGTGCTGAGCGACCACGAGGCCGACCAGGGCGGCGCCGGACCGCTGCGTGCCGTGGTCGTCGAGGACGACGCCGGTCCACGGGGCTACGCGCTCTTCAGGATCAGGCCGAACTGGACCGAGGACGACGTCCCCGACGGCGAACTGCGGATCAAGGAGCTGTTCGGTCTCGATGCCGCCGCCTACGCGCTGCTCTGGCGGCACGTCCTGGACCGCGACCTGGTCTCGCACGTCACCGCCAGGAACCGTCCCTCGGACGACCCGCTGATCCACCTGCTGGCCGAACCCCGCGTGCTCCACGCGCGCTGGCTGGACGAGCTGTGGATCCGCGTCGTGGACGTCGAGCGGGCCCTGCCGGCCCGCCGCTACTCCGCGCCCGTGGACGTGGTGATCGACGTCGAGGACGACGTCTGCCCGTGGAACGCGCGCCGCTGGCGGCTGACCGCCGACACCTCCGCCGCCCGCTGCGTGCCCTGCGACGATCCGGCCGACCTGGCACTGCCGGTCTCCGTACTGGGCGCGGCCTACCTGGGCGGGCGCCCGCTGGCGGCCCTGCTGGCGGCGGGGGTGGTACGCGAGTCGCGCGCGGGGGCCCTGCGGGAGCTGTCCACCGCGATGTCGTGGGACACCGCCCCCTGGGGCGGGACGATCTTCTGACCAGGGCCACGACCGCCCGGCCTGATCAAGGCCGGGCCCGGGCACGGCCCGCCCTGACGGGCCGGGCGGGTTATGGTTGCGGCATGGCACTGCAGAGCTTGCAGATCAACGCGATCACCGCGATGCGGGCGCGAGACATCTCGCGCCCGACACAGGAGCAGCAGGAGAGCGCGGACCGCCGCCCGCTGCGCGACGAGACGCCCCGCAAGGAGCCCACGCGCAGGCGGTGAGGACTACGGCAGCGGCGGAAGCTGACCGATGGTCTCGTACGAGGTGATCTGAGCGATCCGGCGGTTGTGGCGCTCGGCCCCGGAGTACGAGGTGTTGAGGAAGACCTCGACGAACCGGGTCGCCTCCTCCTCCGGGTGCATCCGCGCGCCGATGCTGACGACGTTGGCGTTGTTGTGCTCGCGGGCGAGCCTGGCGGTCTCCTCGCTCCAGGCCAGCGCGGCGCGGATGCCGCGCACCTTGTTGGCCGCGATCTGCTCGCCGTTGCCCGAACCGCCGATGACGACCCCCAGGCTGCCCTGGTCGTCCACGACGCCCTGGGCCGCGCGCAGCACGAACGGCGGGTAGTCGTCCTCCGCGTCGTAGACGAAGGGACCGCAGTCCACGACATCGTGGCCGTGCTCCTTCAGCCAGGAGACGATGTGGTTTTTGAACTCATAGCCGGCATGGTCGGCACCGATGTAGACGCGCACCCACCCAGTTTCGCAGGTGTGCGCGGGCGGCTTTACCCGGCCCCGGCTAGAGTAATGGCCCCTATGCTCACCCAACCCTTACAAGAGAGAACTCCACATGCGTGACATCCGAGTGGTCGGTGACCCCGTCCTGCGCACGCCCGCCGAGCCGATCACCGAGTTCGACCGCGATCTGCGGCGCATGATCGACGAGATGTTCGACGTGATGTACGCCGCGCAGGGCGTCGGCCTGGCGGGCCCGCAGATCGGCGTGTCGAAAAGGATCTTCGTCTACGACTGCAGCAACCGCAAGGGGCACGTGATCAACCCTGAGCTGACCGTGGACGACGACTCCGAGGTCCTCGACGAGGAGGGCTGCCTGTCCGTTCCCAGCCGCGAGACCGGCACCCCGCTCTACGCCAGGACGCCCCGTGCCGCCGGCGTGACGGTAAGCGGCCTGGACCGGCTGGGGCGGCCGATCCGGCTCAAAGCCCGCGGCCTGCTGGCACGCTGCTTCCAGCACGAGACCGACCACCTCGACGGCATGCTCTACGTGGACCGGCTGGCCAAGGACGCGGCCAGGAAGGTCCTGCTCCAGGCGCCCTGATCCGGCGGGGCCGGCCGGGCGCGGACAGCCGCGCCCGGGGCGCCCTCAGAGCTGGATCGCCTTGATCTCCAGATACTCCTCAAGGCCGAACTCGCCCAGCTCGCGGCCGAGGCCCGACTGCTTGTAGCCGCCGAAGGGGGCTCGCGGATTGAACTGGCCGCCGTTGATCGCCACCTGGCCGGTGCGCAGCCGTCGTGCGACCTCGACAGCGCGCTGCTCGCCACCCGCCCACACCGCGCCCGCCAGGCCGTACGGGGTGCCGTTGGCGATGGCGACGGCCTCGTCCTCACCCCGGGTGTAGGGGATGATCGTGAGGACCGGGCCGAAGATCTCCTCCTGCTCGATCACCATCCCCGGCTCCACCCCGGCGAACACCGTGGGCTCCACGTAGAAACCACGCTCCAGCGGCCGGTCGGTGCCTCCGGCGACCAGCCTGGCGCCCTCCTCCTGGCCCCGGTTGATGTAGCGGATCACCCGGTCACGCTGGGCCGCCGACACGAGCGGGCCGAGCCGGGTCGCCTCGTCGAAGGGGTCGCCGACCGTGTACTTCCGGGCGGCCTCGACGACGAGCCGGACCACCTCGTCGTACTGGTCCCGGTGGACGATCATGCGGGTCCAGGCGGAGCAGGTCTGGCCGGAGTTGAGGAAGGCGTTGGCCACCGTCGCCTTGGCCGCCGCCGGAAGGTCCGCGTCCGGCAGGACCAGGCTGGCGGACTTGCCGCCGAGCTCCAGGGCCACCCGCTTGATCGTCTCGGCCGCGAGCGAGGCGACCCGGCGCCCGGCCCCGGTGGAACCGGTGAACGACACCATGTCCACCTCCGGGTGGGTGACCAGGGCCTCGCCCACCACCGGGCCGTGACCGCTGAGCATGTTGAAGACCCCGGCGGGCAACCCGACCTCGTCGAAGATCCCGGCGAGCGCGAAGGCCGCCAGCGGAGCCACCTCGCTGGGCTTCAGCACGACGGTGCAGCCCGCGGCGAGCGCGGCGCCCACCTTGCAGACGACCTGGTGGAGGGGGTAGTTCCAGGGGGTGATGGCGGCGACCACCCCGACCGGCTCCCTGAGGACGCGGGAGTTGCCGACCCGCCCGCCCTCGAAGTCGTAGGTCTCGGCCAGCTGGGCGTAGGAGGCCAGCACCCCGGCCGGCATCAGCGTCTGCACCCTCATCGCCACGCCGTACGGCGCGCCCATGTCCGTGGCGATGATCCTGGCTATCTGGTCGGAGCGTTCTCGGATCAGCCCGGCGGCGGCTGCGAGGATCCGGCCTCGCTCGGCGGGAGCCGTCGCCGACCAGGAGGGAAAGGCCTCGCGGGCGGCGGCCACGGCGACCTCGACGTCGGCGGGCGTCCCGGCGGGCACCCTGTCGATCAGCTCCTCGGTCGCCGGGTTGATCACGTCGATGCTCTCGCCCGACGTGGAGGGCCGCCAGGCTCCGTCCAGATAAAGGTGACGCATACCCCTCATCTTTGCGCGCGTGCCCTTGTTCCGCGAGGGCACGGCGGGTACGGCGGTCACGCGGAGATCATCGTTGTGCGGGAGCACAGTCGCGGTCCCGCCGGACGCGCCCCGCCCCCACCCGCCCGGCCATGCGCGGCGGGCCGGGCGGAAAGGGCCGGGCGGCGGATCAGTCGAAGATCGGACGCCGGTCCCTGGACCGCTTGAGCTCGAAGAAGCCGTCGGTGGCCGCGACCAGCCGTACCCCGTCCCAGAGCTTGCCCGCGTCCTCGCCCTTGGGCGCGGGCGAGATGACCGGGCCGAAGAAGGCGACGCCCTCGACCGAGATCACCGGGGTGCCGACCTCCTGGCCGACCCGCTCGATGCCGTCGTTGTGCGAGGCGCGGAGTGCCTCGTCGAACTCCGTCGAGTCCATCGCGTCGGCGAACGTGCGGTCGAGCCCGGCGGCCTCCAACGCCTCCTCGACGGTCTCGCGGAGCGTGTCGAGCTCCTTGACCCTGCCCTGGTTGTGAAAGCGGGTGCCAAGCTCGGTGTAGAGGCGGCCCACCGTCTCGGAGTCGTACTTCTCCTGCACGGCGGTGACCACCCGGACCGGGCCGATGGCCTTGGCGATCATCTCACGGTAGCTGTCGGGGATCTCCTTGTCCTCGTTCAGCACGTTGAGGCTCATGATGTGCCAGCGCGGCTCGATCGGCCGCACCTTCTCCACTTCCAGCAGCCAGCGAGAGGTCATCCACGCGAACGGGCAGAAAGGGTCAAACCAGAGGTCGACGGGGGTTCGCTCAGTCATCTTCTCGGCTTCCTGGTCGTAAGACTTCGTCGACAGCGACAACCCGGACACCCGAGTTCCCTATTCCATGGGTGGATTAATACCTTTACATGTGACTTTATTCTCAAATTTAATGATCAGCTCATAGGTTGTGCCAACGCCGCGCGTCGCGGACTTACGTGGCAGGATTCAGTCACCCCCTAGCAACGGAGCGGGGGAAGTTGTTAAGAGGGAGCGGTAGTGGCAGGCAATCTGACCCGTGACGAGGCGCGCGAGCGCGCACGGCTGCTCAGTGTGCAGTCCTATACGGTGGAGCTCGACCTGACCGAGGGTGAGGAGCGCTTCGAGAGCGTCACCACGGTCCGCTTCACCAGCACCCGCCCGGGTGCCGAGACGTTCGTCGACCTGGCCGGCGCGAAGGTGCGCAAGGCGGTCCTGAACGGCGTCGAGCTGGACGTGAGCGGCTATGACCCGGAGACCGGGCGGCTGCCGCTGCCGGATCTGGCCGGGACCAACGAACTGCGCGTGGACGCCGACTGTTCCTACACCCGCACCGGTGAGGGCCTGCACCGCTTCGTCGACCCGGTCGACAAGAGCGTCTATCTGTACAGCCAGTTCGAGACGGCCGACGCGCACCGGATGTACGCGTGCTTCGACCAGCCCGACCTGAAGGCCACCTTCGAGCTGACCGTGCTCGCGCCGTCCCACTGGGAGGTCATCTCCAACGCGGCGCCCGACTCGGCCGAGGAACTGGCGGAACACCATGGCAGGCACGGCGCGCTCCAGGCGGCCAAGCGCTGGCACTTCCCGCCCACCCCGGTGATGTCGACCTACATCACCGCGCTGTGCGCCGGGCCCTACCACAAGGTGACCTCCGAGCACGACGGCATCCCGCTGGGCCTGTACTGCCGGGCCTCGCTCGCCGAGCACCTCGACCCGGAGAACCTCTTCGAGGTGACCAGGCAGGGCTTCGACTTCTTCCACGAGATCTTCGGCGTCCGCTACCCGTTCGGGAAGTACGACCAGCTCTTCGTCCCCGAGTTCAACGCCGGGGCGATGGAGAACGCGGGCTGCGTGACCTTCCTGGAGGACTACGTCTTCCGCTCGCGCGTCACCGACGCGATGATCGAGCGCCGCGCCGAGACGATCCTGCACGAGATGGCGCACATGTGGTTCGGTGACCTGGTCACCATGCGCTGGTGGGACGACCTGTGGCTGAACGAGTCGTTCGCCACCTACGCCTCGGTGCTCTGCCAGGCCGAGGCCACCCGCTGGGGCCAGGGCGCCTGGACCACCTTCGCCAACGTCGAGAAGTCCTGGGCCTACCGCCAGGACCAGCTGCCCTCGACCCACCCGATCGCCGCCGACATCGTCGACATGCACGCGGTCGAGGTCAACTTCGACGGGATCACGTACGCCAAGGGCGCCTCGGTCCTCAAGCAGCTCGTCGCCTACGTGGGGCTGGACAACTTCCTGGCCGGGGTACGCGACTACTTCCGCGAGCACGCCTGGGGCAACACCACGCTCGCGGACCTGCTCGGCGCGCTGGAGCGCACCTCGGGGCGCGACCTGTCCTCCTGGTCCAAGGAGTGGCTGGAGACCTCCTGGGTCAACACGCTGCGCCCGTCGTTCACCACCGACCCCGAGGGCCGCTTCATCGAGTTCGACGTGCTCCAGGAGGCCCCCGCCGACTACCCGACGCTGCGCTCGCACCGCGTGGCCATCGGCCTGTACTCCCTGCGGGACGACAGGCTGGTCCGGGTGCGGCGAGTCGAGCTGGACGTGGTCGGCGCACGCACCGCGGTGGCCGAACTGGTCGGCGAGGTACAGCCGGACCTGATCCTGATCAACGACGACGACCTGACCTACGCCAAGGTCAGGCTCGACGAGCGGTCGCTGCAGACCGTGGTGAACGGCGGCATCGGCAAGTTCACCGAGTCCCTGCCCCGTGCGCTGTGCTGGTCGGCCGCCTGGGACATGACCCGGGACGCCGAGATGTCCGCCCGCGACTACCTCGCCCTGGCCCTCTCCGGGATCCAGTCGATCACCGACATCACGGTCGCCCAGACCGTGCTCCGCCAGACCCGCCTGGCCCTCCAGCAGTACGCCGACCCCGCCTGGCGCGCCCAGGGCCTGGCCCGGCTGAACGCCGCGCTGCGCGACCTGGTCACCGGTGCCGCGCCCGGCTCCGACTACCAGCTCGCCTACCTGAACGCGCTGGCGTCCACCGCCACCTCAGCCGAGGACCTGGCGTTCCTGAAGGGGCTGCTGGACGGTGAGACCGTGCTCGACGGCCTCACCGTCGACACCGACCTGCGCTGGACGCTGACCAGCGCCCTGGTCTCCGGTGGCCTGTTCGGCGAGGAGGACATCGCTCAGGAGCTGCTGCGCGACGCCACCGCGACGGGCGAGCGCTCCGCCACGCTCTCCCGCGCCTTGATCCCGACGGCCCAGGGCAAGGCGAACGCCTGGGGCGCGATCATCGAGGGCAAGCTGAGCGGCGCGCTGCTCCGCTCGACGATCGTCGGTTTCATGGACGCGCGCCACCCGGAGCTGCTGGAGCCGTACGCGGCGAAGTACTTCGAGGAGATCGGCAGGATCTGGAAGTCCTGGACCTCCGACAGCGCTCAGAACTTCGCCAACGGCTGCTACCCGTCTCTGGTCATCTCCCCCGAGACGGTCGCCAGGACCCAGGACTTCATCTCGGCCGACCAGCCGCCGCACGCCCTGCGGCGCCTGCTGCTCGAGGGCGCCGACGGTATCGGCCGCGCCCTGCGCGCCCAGGCCAAGGACGCATCCACGGACTGACCTCGCCGCGGAGCCGGACGGACACCCCTCGCCAGGACGGGCGAGGGGTGTCCGTCCAGTGCGTCCTCACCGGCCGCTGAGGCCAAGCGGCCCTGAGCACCTTGGGGCGAACACTGGTAGAGATAGGTGTCAACCGCAAGGAACACCCCATGTCCGGCTTTGCCCGGTCATCGAGATCTCGCCGGGGGGTGCGGACCCTGGGCTCCGGCCCCGGAAAGCGAAGTCAAGAGAGGGCCCTGTGGAATCGGCACGTGATCTGCTCATCTCCCTGGCCAGGAGGTACGCCTTCGGTGATGTCGGAGCCCTCGCCTCCGGTGTCGTGGAGAAAGCGGGTGACATCGAGGCGGCGTGCGAGTTCGGCCAGCGACTGCTCTCGCTCGACGCGGAGGACTTCGCCGCCGAGGCGCGGGCCGTGCCGAGTGACCTGCGGCGGCGGGCTCGGGCCTGCACGATGCCGCAGACACCCCGCGAGCAGCCACGCGGCGCGCTGGAGTCGCTGCGGCCCGCGTACGGGCTGCTGCTGGAGGTCATCGCGGTCAGGTGGCACCGCCGGGAACTGAGTCCCATGGTCGCCGCCATCCACATCGCCAGCGAGTATCTCCCGCTGCTCGCGTTCGAGCCGGTACTCGGCAGCGCCGGTGATCCCGCGCGCTGGCCGGAGGGCCTGACCGCGCCGGACAGCAGGTTCGGGGTGATCGGCGACCGCGAGTGCGATCACACGAAGGCCGAGCAGTCGGCGGTCAACCGGACACTGCGCGTGGCGGGGGAGCCCGCCGAGGGATGGCGCGCCTACTTCGACCGCCAGCACAGCCAGGTCGCCGGGGCGCTGGCCACCTGCGTGGCCGACTGCCGCAGCCCCTGCACCGCGATGGACTGGGTGCGAGCGGACCGCCGCGACGACCTCGCCCTGCGTGCCGGTGTGGCGCTGGCCTTCGCCGAGACCCCGCTGGTGCGGCTGCGCCACGCCGCTCCGGTGGGCCACGGGTTCGGCGTGCCCTCTCCCGAGGAGGTCATCGAGGCCTGGGAACGCAGCCGGGCCATCCTGGCCAAGAACGAGGTGGGCGCCGAGGCGTCCGGTGACGACGGCTTCCCCCTGCCGGGGCTGCCGGCCCTGTTCTCCGCCGTCGCGGGCGCCCCGGTGACGCCCTCGACGCTGCTGACGGACATCAGCCGCCATCTGGTGCGGCTTCTCCAGTCCTGAGCCGGCCCCGAACCGGCCCTGAGACGGCCCTGAGCCGACGTTGCCGGCGAGGCCGATCAGAGCAACCGGCTGACGCACGCCGACAGCGCGCAGCAGGTGATGGAGAGCAGCATCAGCCAGACGCCCCGGCGGATGTAGCGCCGCTTGGCGTCTCCGACGGCGCTGAGCCTCCTGATCTCCAGGACGAGCAGGTCGACCCTGTCGCCAGGCCTCGATCCCGGCCGTACCTCGCCGCCGAACCCTCCGGGATAGAACCGGCGTCTCTCCAGCGTCCTGCCCGCCAGCCCCGCGGTACGGCGGTAGAGGGCTCCGACGAGCATGAGGATCCCCATCAGCCAGAAGAACATGCCGGCCCACCAGAGCCATTCGATCTTGCTGGACAACTCGCCGGGCCTCCAGTACCCGTTCAACAGCCCGACGACGACGGCACCGGCTGCCGCGCCCGTCGTGACCAGCAGGATGACCGCCGTCTCGTCCTCCCCGCGGACCCTCGCCCGGACCTCGGCGAATGCCTCCTGCACGTAGCCGATGATCATGTCGGGCTCCCGCGCCGCCGGGAACCCCCTGGAAGAGCGACCCAGCAGCGCGTCCCACCTGATCCTCAGCACAAGCCGATTATCCGGGAAAATCATCTTCGCTCAGCGCGAACGGATCAGCCGCGCCGCGATGCCCGGTCGGCCAGCAGCAGGACTCCGGTGACCACCCCGCCCACCAGGTCGCCCAGGCCGAGGATCGCGGCCATCGACATCGCGGCCGCGCGGCATTCGGCGTCGGGCAGCCACGCCCTGGCCCGCGGACCCGTGACGATCTCCAGTGCCCTCCCGCCATGGTCCACGAAGACGAGCACCGCCCTGTCGGCCTCCTCTCCCAGCGCGGCGTGCAGCCGCTCCGAGAAGTGACGGCGCGGGCCGATCGCCGGCCCGAGGTAGGCGGCGAAGCGCAGCCCGGTGAGCCGCTCCGCGGTGCGCAGGGCCCCGCGGACGTCGTCCCCCTCCGTCGAGGTCAGGGTCAGCATCTCGGTACCTCGCCTCCGTCGGCCCTCGCCGAGCCTCACCAGGCCGCCGACGCCCCACCGGTGTGCCGTCCCGGCTCGGCGGTCTCCGCGAGCGAGACCCAGTCTGCCTCAGGCGCCGGAGACGGGCTCGGACGCCGCTCCGTCAGCACCAGAACGGCATCGCTGACCCCGCGCTCGCTGCCGAACGGTCCCCCCAGCCAGACCGCACCCGCCGACGTGCTCCTCGCGGCCCTGTCGCGCATCCTGCCGGGCATCGTCACAAGCAGGACGATGAGCAGGAACAGGCCACCGGAGACCCCGATGAGAAAGCCCAGGACCTCGATCGCGCTGTCCATCTCTCAAAAGTAACCCCAGGTCGGCGGCCCGTCGAGGACTACCAGACGGTGGGCCTGCGCTCACCCCAGAACCCCCCGCGAGCGGCCTCGATCTGCGACGACACGGAGATCAGGGTGCCCTCGTCGCCGAACCTGCCGGCCAGCATCACGCCGATCGGGAGGCCGTCCGCGCTCCAGTGCAGCGGCAGGTTGACCGCGGGCTGGCCGCTGACGTTGTAGACGGCGGGGAAGGCGGCGAACCGCTTCATCCGCTCGAAGGTCTCCTCGGGGCCCTCGACGTCCTCGAACCAGCCCACGGGCCTGGGCGGTTGCGTCACGGTCGGGGTGAGCACCGCGTCGTAGGGGTCGGTCGCCAGCAGGCCGAACCGGGTGGCGAGCTGCAGCGCCGACTGGGCCTGCAGGAAGTCGGGGGCCGGGGTGGCGAAGCCGCGCTCGCGCAGCCAGGCGGTCAGCGGCCGGAGCCTGTCCTGCCTGGTCAGATCGACCGGGTGCATGCACGAGAACGCGTACCAGAGCGTCACGAACTGCGGCACCGTGTCCGGCCCGAACGGCGGGGCGATGTCGACCACCTCGTGTCCGAGCGCCGCCAGCTCCGCCGAGGCGTGCTCGTAGGCGGCGAGCACCTCGGGGTCCACGACGACGCCGGGGACCAGCGGCTCGGCGTAGCGGGCGATCCGCAGGCGACCGGGGTCGCGGCCCACGTACGCGTGGAAGGAGCCGAGTTCCGGCGGCGGCGCGTGATAGAGATCGCCGGGGTTGTGGTGGGCCATCACGTCGAGCAGCGCGGCGGCGTCGGCGACGGTTCTGGTGATCGGGCCGTTGGTCGACAGGCCGGCCAGGTCGGGAACTATCGGTGCGAAGCTGATCCTGCCCCGGGAGGGCTTGATACCGAACAGCCCGCAGACCGAGGCGGGGATGCGGATCGACCCGGCGCCGTCGCTGCCCTGCGCGGCGGGGGCCAGGCCCGCGGCGACCGCCGCCGCCGCGCCGCCGCTGGACCCGCCCGCCGACCGGGAGAGATCCCACGGGGTGCGGCTGGGCGCCGAGACGGAGGTCTCGGTGTAGCACGGCAGCCCGAACTCGGGCGTCGCGGTCTTGCCGAGCATGATCGTCCCAGCGTCCCTGAGCCGCTCGACCACGCTGTCGTCCACCGGCGCGACGAAGTCCTCATAGGTGGCCGAGCCGAAGTGGATCGGCACGCCCTTGACGAGGTTGAGGTCCTTGATCGGGATCGGCACCCCGGCCAGGGGAGAGGGATCGTCTCCGGCGAGCACCCTCGCCTCGACCTTGTGCGCCTGTTCCAGGGCGAGTTCGGGGGTCACGGTTACGTACGCGCCGATCCGGGGGTCCAGGCGGGCGATCCGGTCGAGGTAGTGCTCGGTGATCTCGACGGGCGAGACCTCCCTGCGCCGCACGGCCGCCGCCTGCTCCAGAGCGTTAAGATCGTGAATGTGAGCCACGCCCCGCACAGTAGGCGCAGAGCGCGCGGTTATCCAGAGTGGAAGCCCATAGATACCCGGTTCATAGCAGCGCCAAGCGGGTGACGGCGGTCACAAAAGTATGAGATACGCAATACTAGGCACCCCCCGAGGATGTCAGCTACCGTGAGTTACGTGGATTCCGGTCAGGTACCAGAAGACGGTAACACTACGTCACCGATTTGGGTCAGTGACCGACAGGCCGAGGACCGGCCGACGTCTCGACCCGCCGCACCAGCGTCTACGTACGCACCCGTCGAGCGCGCCGCGCTGCGCAGCCTGCTCGATCACCCCAAGTACCGCCACCTGCGCCGACGCGTTCTCGTCGCGGTCGGCGTGGGCGTGCTCGCAGCCATCCTGCTGGCCAGCTGGCAGCTGGGCTTCACCGCCGCCGTGGTGGCCGCGATCGTCGACACCGTGCTGCACGCCCGTTCCAACTCGTCGGTGCCCGCCTGGCGGCGCTCCTCGGTCGCGGAACGGCGGACGGAGATGCAGTTGAAACGGCTGGAGCGCGGGGGCTACCGCACCCTGCACGCCCGTGCGATCCCCGGCAGCGAGGCCCAGATCGACCACCTGGTCGTGGGTCCCACCGGCGTCTACGCGGTCGACTCCGAGAAATGGGACAAGCGCCTGCCCGTCCGCGTCCAGTCGCACCGCAAGCTGTTCCACGGCCCGTTCAACCAGAAGCCACGTCTCGACGAGGCGCGCTGGGAGGCGTCCCAGGCCGCCGAACTGATCGGCGCGGAGCTCGGCCGTGAGGTCACGATCGTGCCGTCTCTGGCGATCTACGGCCCGGCCATCCCCTGGAAGGTCCTCAACGTCCGCGAGGTGGACGTATTCGACGGCAGTCGTGTCCGTAAATGGATCACCAAGCGGGAGCGCTCACTCACCGACACCGAGATCGACAGGATCTACGAGGTCGCCGAGCAGGTTCTGCCCGCGCGCTACCCGGAGAACTGACCTCGCCGGCTCTCCCGCACGGTGTTCGCGAAGCGACGGTGTTCGCGGAACCTGTGGTCACGAACCCGATGTCTCATGGCATGGGCGGTCGTCTCACGCGCTGAGCGGTGGCCGTACCATTCATAGACCACGGTTTCGATGATGGGAGAAGCCTCATGCCCGCCCTCAGGTCTCGTACGGTCACTCACGGCAGGAACATGGCCGGGGCCCGGGCCCTACTCCGGGCGACGGGCGTAGCCGGCGAGGACTTCGGAAAACCGATCATCGCCGTGGCCAACAGCTTCACCCAGTTCGTCCCCGGGCACGTCCACCTGCGCGAGGTCGGCGACGTGGTGGCCGGCGCGATCCGCGAGGCGGGGGCGATCCCGCGCGAGTTCAACACGATCGCGGTCGACGACGGCATCGCGATGGGTCATGGCGGCATGCTGTACTCGCTGCCCAGCCGCGAACTGATCGCGGACGCGGTCGAGTACATGGTCAACGCGCACTGTGCCGACGCGCTGATCTGCGTCTCCAACTGCGACAAGATCACTCCGGGCATGCTGCTCGCCGCCTTCCGGCTGAACATCCCCACGGTCTTCGTCTCCGGCGGCCCGATGGAGGCGGGCAAGACCCCCAACGGGAAGCTCGACCTGATCGACCCGATGATCGCCGCGGCCAACGACGCCGTCTCCGACGCGGAGCTGCTGGAGATGGAGGAGAACGCCTGTCCGACCTGCGGTTCGTGCAGTGGCATGTTCACCGCCAACTCGATGAACTGCCTCGCCGAGGCCATCGGCCTCGCGCTTCCGGGCAACGGCACGATCCTGGCCACGCACAAGGCGCGCAGGAAGCTGTTCGAGGACGCCGGACGCCGGCTCGTAGAGATCACCCGCCGCTACTACGAGCAGGACGACGAGACGGTCCTGCCACGCGCCATCGCGACCAAGGACGCGTTCGAGAACGCCATGGCGCTGGACGTGGCGATGGGCGGCTCGACCAACACCATCCTGCACATCCTCGCCGCGGCCCGCGAGGCCCAGGTCGACTTCGGGCTGAAGGAGATCAACGAGATCTCGCTGCGGGTGCCCTGCCTGTGCAAGGTCGCCCCCGCCACCGCGAAGTACCACGTCGAGGACGTCCACCGCGCCGGCGGCATCCCGGCGATCCTGGGCGAGCTCGACCGGGGCGGCCTGCTCCACCGCGACGCCTACACGGTCAACGGCGGCACCCTGGGCGACTACCTCGACTCATGGGACCCGCAGTCGCC
The DNA here is from genome assembly GCF_040675205.1 of Streptosporangium sp. NPDC049644. Lineage (NCBI taxonomy): Bacteria > Bacillati > Actinomycetota > Actinomycetes > Streptosporangiales > Streptosporangiaceae > Streptosporangium > Streptosporangium sp. NPDC049644. Next base: position 48,845 of record NZ_JBFAOJ010000042.1, read on the forward strand.
GCGCGCGCTGCCCGAGGCCCTTGAGCTGTGGCACGCGGGTCCCGGCAACGCCCGCACCGTGAAGCCCTTCTCCCAGGGAGCCCGCTGGGAGGAGCTGGACCTCGACCGGTCCGAGGGCTGCGTGCGCGACATCGAGCACGCCTACACCCGCGACGGCGGCCTGGCCGTCCTCTACGGCAACATCGCCACCGAGGGCTGCATCGTCAAGACCGCCGGGGTCGACGAGTCGATCTGGAGGTTCGAGGGCCCCGCGGTGGTCTTCGAGTCGCAGGACGACGCGGTCGAGGGCATCCTCAACAACAAGGTCAAGGCCGGCGACGTCGTGGTGATCCGCTACGAGGGGCCGAAGGGCGGGCCAGGCATGCAGGAGATGCTCTACCCCACCTCGTTCCTCAAGGGCAAGGGGCTGGGCAAGGACTGCGCGCTGATCACCGACGGCCGCTTCTCCGGCGGCACGAGCGGCCTGTCCATCGGCCACGCCTCCCCCGAGGCGGCCGAGGGCGGCACCATCGCGCTCGTCGAGGACGGCGACCTCGTCACGATCGACATCCCCGGCCGCTCGATCGAGCTGAAGGTCTCCGAGGAGGAACTGGCCGCCCGCCGGGAGAAGCTCCTGGCCGAACTGGGCGGCTACCGGCCGCGGACGCGCCAGCGCCCGGTGAGCGCCGCGCTGCAGGCATACGCCGCGCTCACCACCTCCGCCTCCACCGGTGCCTCGCGCGACCTGTCACAGCTGTCACGCTGACCTGGGCTTCCTGTCGGACAGAGATGCCTTACCCGATAGGAAGTTCGAAAAAATGTCAGTGCTCGGACGTATCATCTGGGTATGACTAGCGTCATGAAGCTCACCACCCCGCTGACGGCCGCCGAGATCGCCGCCCTCGCCCTGTCGATGGCACATCTGGGGTCGGGCCCGCAGGCCAACGCCGCTCGCAGCGGCCTGCGTCATGCGTTCGAGCAGATGGAGATCGACGACGACGTCGTCGCCACCACCCTGACGACCCTCACCGAGCCGATGCCCGCCCCGATCGCCGACCGCGCCCGGACGATCGCCAACGCCATCACCTCAGGCCTCGTCATCCGCCTCCACTACCGTGACGTCTCCGGGCGGATCACAGTCCGTGACGTCGACCCGGTGACCTGCATGGTCCACCGCGAATACTGGTATCTCGTCGGCATGTGCCGCATGCGCCACGGGATCCGGGCGTTCCGGTTCGACCGGATCGTCGCCACCGAACCCACCTTCGTACCGGCCCGCCCGCACCGAGCCGAGGGATTCCTGCCCTTCCAGGGCAAGCGCGCCGCATAGCCGGTCGCGATCGGGTCATCGCGAGCCGCCACCCCGGCCCGGACCGGGCCGGGGTGGGGTGGGGTGGCGGCTCGCGATGCGGTCAGCCGCAGCAGCCGCCGCCGCAACACCCGCCGCCACCGCCGGAAGGCCGGGGCGCGGCCGGGGAACTCGCGGAGCCGCCGGTCACCGCGACGGTGGACAGCAGCTTGACCGTGTCGTCGTGGCCGTCGGGGCAGAGCGCCGGCTCACCGGAGCGTGCCATCGGACGGGAGATCTCAAAGGTGGACCCGCAGGCGCGGCAGCGGAAGTCGTATCGGGGCATGACCCCAAGGTTACCCGGCTCGCTCGCCGATCACCCGTGCCGCCGGTGTCCTGTCTCCTCGCGCGAGGCCTCCCGGGCAGGCGGGAAACGAGCGCCGAGAAAGGTCAGGCGAAGGTGATGGAGGCGTAGTCGGCCACCGGCCGGTAGCCGATCGCCCGGTAGATCGAGTTGGACGTGGGGTTGGACAGGTCCGTGAAGAGCAGCACCTCCTCGGCGCCCTCGGTGAGCACCTTGGCGCTCACGGCATGCGAGAGCGCGGTGCCGTAGCCCTTCCGGCGAAACTCCGCCGGCGTGTAGACGGGGCCGACCCGAGACATCCCGCCGATGGGCGAGGAGGCCCCGGCGAACGCGACGGGCCGCCCGCCCGCCTCCCACACGACCAGTTCCCGTCTGGCGATCCGGCTGGCCACCAGCGGGGTCAGGTCGACGGGGCCGACCGCCTCGGCCTCGGCCTGGAACTCCTCACCCCACCGGACCAGGAGAGCGAGGTCGTCGGCGACGGCCACCCGTGAGGCCCCTCGCGGAGCGGGGTCCGGGCCGACCAGCGCGTCGAGCCGGTAGAGGCGTTCCGCACGACGTTTGGCCTCGGGCCGCCACCAGGAGGCGGCGAACGCCTCGGCCAGCGGGAGCGGCCCGGCCACGCCGGGGACCGCCCGTTCCTTCTCGATCAGGTCGGTGGCGAGGTCGAGCACGGTGTCGGCGGGGATGTCGGGGAGCAGAAGGGCGTGCGGAGGCGTCTGGATCGCGGTCGCCACGATCCGGCCGCCGCGCTCCAGCCTGCCCAGCAGCACGTCATCGCCCCACAGACCGCTCCGTACGGCGCGCAGGACCGTGAGAGGGACGGTGTTGCGGACCGGATCCCGCAGCAGCCACGGCTCCGCCATCCCCGCGTACACCTCGATGTCGGAGGTGAAGGTCCATGTCATGACCATGATTGTGCCCATCGGGGGTCGTCGGCGCCAACGGGCCTGCCGCCGTGATCACGCCGTGCGGCGCGATCACGGCGGCGCCGTTCTCAGGCCGCGCTCTCCGCGAGGTAGGGCGCCCACTGGGGGTCGCCGACGATGTGCGCGCCGATCAACCGCCAGTGGACGCCGCGTGGCACCACCGGGGCGACGCTGAGCGTCCACCCCAGTTCCTCCAGCATGCGATCGGCCTTGCGGTGGTTGCACGTCGTGCACGACGCGACGCAGTTCTCCCAGGTGTGGGGGCCGCCCCGCGAGCGCGGGATGACATGGTCGATGGTCTCGGCCCGCTGGCCGCAGTAGGCGCACCGGTAGTCGTCCCGGCGCATCAACGCGGTTCGGGTCAGCGGAATCCGCGACCGGTAGGGAATCCGGACATATCTTCGAAGCCTGATCACCGAAGGAACGTCGAGCGTGCGGCTCGCCGAGCGGAACACGGCGCCCCGCCCGTCGCGGTGCACGACGTCCGCCTTCTCCCTGAGCACGAGCACGACGGCCCGGTGCAGGGACAGGGTGGTCAGGGGTTCGTAGGTGGCGTTCAAGAGCAGGACCTGGCGCATCAGCGGGCCTCTCCCGCCGCAGGACGTGTCAGTTGAGGGGGCACGCCACCGCGTGCCCCGGCTGGCGGCCCCTCCTGGGGCCCGGGCGCTTCCGTCACGAGGACCTCCGCCGGACGGCCCAGCGGATGCTCACCACGGCACCGTCCTTCACCAAGTTTGGCTTCTGCGTCGCGGTTCCCGCCACCCATAAATGACTGGAGAGAAACCTGATACGTTTTATGCCCGCATTACCAGTTCTTAACTCCTCCTGCCGCAGATCAGATACGCCCGTCGCGCAATGCCCGCGTTCTGCCCCGCCGAGGTCGTAGGGTTCCTGCCATGACGCGACAGCCATATCCTCCAGCCAGCCGTGTTGAGCTCGTCGAGGAGCTCCACGGGGTGCCTGTTTCCGACCCCTACCGCTGGCTGGAGGATTCGGATGATCCGGCGACGAAGGACTGGCTGGTGGGGCAGGAGAGGCTGCTGGAGACCGAGCTGGACATCCTCCCCGGACGCGAGGGTTTCAAGGCGCGGATCACGGAGCTGCTCAGGTCCGGTTCGGTCAGCGCGCCGACATGGCGCGGGGAGCGGCAGTTCTTCATGAGGCGCACCCCGGGACAGGAGCACGCCGTGCTCTACACCGTCGACCCCGGCGGCACCGAGCGGGCGCTGCTCGACCCGATGGCGCTCGACTCGACCGGGCTGACCACCCTCGACTCCTGGCAGCCCGACAAGGAGGGCCGCCTGCTCGCCTACCAGGTCTCGGTGGGCGGCGACGAGGAGTCGAGCCTCTACCTGATGGACGTCGCGTTCGGCGACCGCATCGAGGGACCGATCGACCGCTGCCGCTACTCCCCCGTGGCGTGGCTGCCCGGCGGCGAGGCTTTCTACTACGTGCGCAGACTGCCCGCCACCGAGGTGCCCGAGGGGGAGGAGCAGTTCCACCGCCGGGTCTACCTGCACAGGGTCGGCACCTCCACCGAGGAGGACGTCCTGATCTTCGGTGAGGGCCTGGAGAAGACCAACTACTACGGCGTGGCGGTCTCCCGCGACGGCCGGTGGCTGCAGATCTCCGCCTCCCGCGGCACCGCACCGCGCAACGACCTGTGGGTGGCCGACCTGGAGGCCTCCTCTCCCTCCTCCCCCGACCTGGTCGTCGTCCAGCAGGACGTCGACGCCCAGACGGCCCTGCACTTCGGCCGCGACGGCCGCCTGTACGTCTTCACGGACCGCGACGCCCCGCGCGCCCGTGTCTGCGTGACCGACCCGTCCGACCCTCGGTTCGAGAACTGGCGTGACCTCATCCCGCAGGACCCCGAGGCCGTGCTGACGGACTTCGCGATCCTCGACGACCTCGACCGGCCGGTCATGCTCGCTGGCTGGACCCGCCACGCGATCAGCGAGATCTCGGTACACGACCTGGCCACCGGTGAGCGCGTCGGAGATGTGCCGACGCCCGGCCTGGGCACCATCGGCGGCATCAGCGAGCGCCCGGAGGGCGGCCACGAGGCGTGGTTCGGCTACACCGACAACACCACGCCGCCGAGCATCCAGCGCTACGACGCCCGCACCGGCGAGACGACGCTCTGGGCGGCCTCCCCCGGCGCCGTCGAGGTGCCCGCCGTCGACACCGAGCAGGTGACCTACCGCTCCGCCGACGGCAGCGAGGTCCACATGCTGGTGATCTCCCGTCCCGGCGCCGAGGGCCCGCGCCCCACGATCCTGTACGGCTACGGCGGTTTCGGGCTCTCGATGACCCCCGGCTACTCGGCGTCCATCCTGAGCTGGGTCGAGGCGGGCGGCACGTACGCCATCGCCCAGCTGCGCGGCGGCGGCGAGCAGGGCGAGGAGTGGCACCGGGCCGGGATGCTCTCCCACAAGCAGAACGTCTTCGACGACCTGCACGCGGCGGCCGAGCACCTGATCGCCACCGGCGTGACCACGTCCTCGCAACTGGCCATCTCCGGCGGCTCGAACGGCGGCCTCCTGGTCGGCGCGGCCCTGACCCAGCGCCCGGAGCTGTACGCCGCGGTGGTCTGCTCGGCTCCGCTGCTCGACATGATCCGCTACGAGCTGTTCGGCCTGGGCGCGACGTGGAACGTCGAGTACGGCTCCGCCGAGAAGCCCGACGAGTTCGCCTGGCTGCACTCCTACTCCCCCTATCACCATGTACGCGAGGGGGAGTGCTACCCGGCGACGTTGTTCACGGTCTTCCAGTCCGACACCCGGGTCCATCCGCTGCACGCCTGGAAGATGTGCGCGGCCCTGCAGCACGCCCAGGCCTGTGACCGGCCGATCCTGCTCCGCAACGAGATCGAGGCCGGCCACGGGGCCCGTTCGGTGAGCAAGACCATCGAGCTCGCCGCCGACCAGCTGACCTTCCTCGCCTATCACACCGGGCTGACCTCCTGAGCGGCGGGGAGGGCACCTCCTGGAGCGCCCTCCCCCGGTACGTCCGCGACGCCGGACTGTCGTGGGCGGCGGTTATGGTCGGGGAGTGGACGACGCAGCGGTGGCCGAGGGTCTGACCTTCGTCGAAGGCGAGCCCGGCGCCTTCCTTCGGCCGTACGTCACGCATCTGTCGGCCTACACCGAGCGTCACGCCGAGCCCGTGCCCCGGCGGCAGCCGCCGTTCGCCGGCGTCGTGATGATCTTCGGTTTCGGTGCGCCGCTCGCGCTGAGCGGGCCGCGGGGAGGGCGGCGGCTGGCGTCGTTCGCGGGCGGCCTGCACGACACCTACGTCGACACCACCACGGCCGGAACCGCCGAGGGGGTGCAGGTCAACCTCACACCGCTCGGGGCCAGGCGGCTGCTCGGGGTGCCCATGCGGGAGCTGACCAACCGGGTGGTGTCGCTGGAGGAGGTGCTCGGGCCGTGGGCTACGACCACGGTCGAGCGGTTGGCGCAGGCTTCCGGCCGGGCCGCCCGGCTCGCGCTGCTGGACGAGGCGCTCAGCGAGCGGATCGACGAGGCGCCGGCCGCCGACCGCCGCGTCGGCTGGGCGTGGAGCCGCCTGGTCGCCAGCCGTGGCACGGTCTCCGTGGCCTCGATGGCCGCCGAGCTGGGGTGGAGCCACCGGCATCTGGTCTCCCGCTTTCACGACCAGGTCGGGCTGGCGCCGAAGGCCGCGGCCAGGGTGCTGCGTTTCGAGCACGCCACCGGCCGGCTGAGGTCCGGCATGTCCCTGGCCGACACCGCGGCCGCCTGCGGCTACTACGACCAGGCCCACATGAACCGCGACTTCAGGGCCATGGCCGGAGTCACCCCCCGCGAGCTGGCGGCGCCGCGCGCCCCCGGATGATCAGGTCAGATTTTTCCAAGCCCGGCCCCTCCCCCCGGTGACATCGTGGTGATCACCGAACAGGAGGAGGAAGCATGCGAACCGTGTATCCGCTGGTCCGCTACCACGACCCCGCCAAGGCCGTCGACTGGCTGGTCCGGGCATTCGGATTCGAGGTCCACGAGCTGGTCACGTCCGACGACGGGGGCGTCGGCCATGGCGAACTGCTCGTCGGCACCGGGATGGTCATGACCGGTAGGGGCGAGCCCGGCGGCCCGGGGATCTACATCGCCGTGGACGACCCCGACGCCCACCACGACAGGGCCGTCGCGGCCGGAGCCGAGGTCACCAGCGAGCCGGCCGACCAGGACTACGGCTCGCGCGACTACGCCTGCAAGGACCCGGAGGGCAACCTCTGGTATTTCGGGACGTACCGGCCCTGACTCCCGCGGCGTCCCTTCTCAGGATCCGGGGCAGGGGTGGCCGAGGACGTCGCGCGCCGCCGCCACGGCGGCCTGGCCGAAGCTGATGCCGCCGTCGTTGGGCGGTACCGCGCGGTGGGTCAGGATCCGGAAGCCGCCGAGCCCGAGGGCGCCTGCGAGACCGTCGAGCAACAGGCGGTTCTGGAAGACCCCGCCGGACAGCGCGACCGTGCCTATCCCGGTGCTCTCCCGGATTCTGACGCACGCCGCGGCGGTGACGGCGGCGAGCCCGTTGTGGAAGCGGGCGGAGACGAGCGCCGGGGCCACCCCGGCGCGGGTCTCCTCGGTGACCGCACGAATGAGGTCCGCGACCTGGATCGTCACGAGCGACCCCTCGTCGAGGATCCGCGCCGGGTAGGCGCCGCCCTCGGCGGGGTCGGCCCGCTGCTCCAGGGCGATCGCGGCCTGTCCCTCGTATCCGGCGGTGTCGCGGAGCCCGAGGATCGCCGCCACCGCGTCGAACAGGCGGCCCGCGCTGGAGGTGAGCGGGGAGTTCGTCCCCGCTCCTGCCACGGCGAGCACCTCGTCCCAGCGTGTGCCGTGGCGGGCCCTGACCCGCAGGTCCTCGGGGAGCGCGGCACCGTACGCCGCGTTCAGGTGGGCGGCCGCCATCCGCCAGGGCTGCCTGATGGCCGCGGTGCCGCCGGGCATCGGCACCGGCGCCAGGCGGCCGGCACGGGTGAAGCCGACGAGGTCGGCCACCAGGAGCTCGCCACCCCAGATCGTGCCGTCGGTGCCGTACCCGAGACCGTCGAAGGCCACTCCGATGACCGGGCCGCTCTCGGCGTTGTCGGCCAGGCAGGAGGCGATGTGCGCGTGGTGGTGCTGCACCCCGGTCAGGTCCACCGACTCCAGATCGAGGGCGTACTTGGTGGACAGGTACTCGGGGTGGAGATCGTGTGCGACGAGGCCGGGGGTGACGCCGAGCAGGCGCCCGAGGTGTTCGATCCCCTCGGTGAAGGAGCGCAGCGTCTCGTAGTTCTCCAGGTCGCCTATGTGCTGGGAGACGAAGGCGTACCCTCGCCTCGCGAGGCAGAACGTGCTCTTCAGCTCGGCACCGCAGGCGAGCACGGGCCGCCGGGCAGGCGGTGAGAGCCGCAGTGGCTCCGGGGCGTATCCCCGGGACCTGCGCAGCGGTAGCGCCCGCCCCCGCGCGACGAGGACCACGGAGTCGTCGGCGCGGATGTGGATCGGCCGGTCGTGGGTCAGGAAGGCGTCCGCGATCCCGGCCAGCCTGACGAGCGCGTCGTCGTCGCGGTGGGCGATGGGCTCATCGGAGAGGTTCCCGCTGGTGAGCACGTACGGCCGGGTGAACTCGGCGGCGAGCAGGTGGTGGACCGGCGTGTACGGCAGCATCAGGCCGAGGGTGCGGTCGCCCGGTGCCACGGCTCCGGCCGGCGCGCCCCCCGAGCGGCGGGGCAGCAGCACGATCGGGCGCCGCGGGCCGGTGAGCAGCCGCTCGCTCTCCTCGTCCAGTTCGCAGAGCGCGTGGGCGGCGCGCAGGTCGGGAACCATGATCGCGAACGGCCTGTCCTCGCGGCGCTTGCGAGCGCGGAGGGTCCTGGCGGCCTCCTCGTCCGCCGCGTCGACCGCCAGGTGGTACCCGCCGAGCCCCTTGACCGCCAGGACGCCGCCCGCCCGCAGCACCTCCGCCGCCGCCACGATCGGATCGCCACCGCCACCGTGGGGGGCACTGTGGAGGACACCGTGGGGGGCGCCGCCGTCCAGCAGGCGCAGGACCGGGCCGCAGGCCGGGCAGCAGATCGGCTGGGCGTGGAACCTGCGGTCCGACGGGTCGAGGTACTCCCTCTCGCACTCCCCGCACATGGCGAATCCGGCCATCGTGGTGGCGGGCCGGTCGTAGGGGAGGTCCCGGATGATGGTGAACCTCGGCCCGCAGTTGGTGCAGTTGACGAAGGGGTGGCGGTATCGCCGGTCGGCGGGGTCGAACAACTCGCCCAGGCAGTCATCACATGTCGCGACATCAGGTGAGATGAGAGTGACCCGCCGGTCTCCGTCCCGGCTGGCCGCGATGCGGAATCCGCGCTCTCCGCGCGCCGGTATCGAGGCGGCCGTCATGCGGTGGATCACCGCCAGCGGCGGGGCCTGACTTCGCAGGTCCTCCTGGAAGCGCGCGACGTCGCCGGGCACCCCCTCGGCCTCGATGAGAACACCGTGGCCGTCGTTGCCCACCCATCCCGACAGCTCCAGCCGCCGGGCCAGGGAGTGGACATGGGGGCGGAAGCCCACCCCCTGCACGATCCCCTCGACCCTGATCCTGACGCGGACCCGCGCCCGCCCCGTGCCCATCCCGCCATCCTTCCCGCGCCCGGCGGGAAGGCCTCGGGGCTCGCATGATCTGGACGGGAAGGTTACGTCGATGATCAGAGCTTTGCCGTTGGTTGTCGAGCCAAGGGTGTCGGCCCTGAAACGGCCAATCGTAACGTAGCGACTACCGTGAAAAATACGGAGCGTTGACATGCCTGTCACACCGAGTACCCAACCATCGCCCGCCGTCGCCCCGGTCACGGAGGCGGAGGTCATCGCGGCCTTCGCGCGACGGGAGCACGCCGGGCGCGCCCTGGCGGGAGACGTGGAGCGCATCGCGCGTGCCGCCCAGGCCATGGCCGCCAGGTTCCACCTCGGCGGCAAGCTGATCGTTTTCGGCGACGGCGGCGCGGGCTCGGACGCGGCACACGTCGCGGTCGAGTTCATGCACCCGGTCATCGTGGGCAAGAGGGCGCTCGCGGCGGTGGCACTGGGCAACGACGCGACGACGACCGGCCGGGACGGTGAGAACGGCGAGGGCTGCGGGGGCGGCGGGGGCGCTGCCGAGGTCTTCGCCCACCAGGTGCGCCACTGGGCGGACGCCTCCGACATGGCCCTGGGGATCTCACGTGACGACCGGTGCCCGAGCGTTCCGCGAGGCTTGCGGACCGCCCGGGAACTGGGCCTGCTGACCATCGCCCTGACCTGTGGCGAGGCCCGTGGGGACGGGCACGGAGGCGAGATGGCCGACCACGTCCTGGTCGCCGCGTCCGATGACCCTGCCGTGGTCAAGGAAGTCCACGTCACCGCTTACCACCTGCTGTGGGAGCTGGTCCACGTGTTCTTCGACCGGCTCGGCCCACCCGCGCGAGGGGCGTCCCGGTGAACGGGCCGGAGGACTGCACCGCCGGTGTCTGCATCACCTGCTCCGACCAGGCGCTGCCGGTGAGGGTGGTCAGGCTGCTGGAGGGGGAGCTGGCGATCGTCGACGCCGGCGGGGTCCTCGAAGAGGTGAGCGTGGCCCTGATCGACCCGGTGGTGGGCGACACCGTCCTCGTACACGCCAGGGAGGCCATCGCCGTGATCGCGCACGGGAGCGAAGGACGGGGGGACGACGATGAGCACGCTTGACGGAACGCCCGCGGAGGGCACCCGAGGGCTGTATCCCTTCCTCGACGAGTACGAGCACCGGACACCGGACACCGCGGAGGCGGAGACCGAGGCCAGGCGGTCGGCGGTGGAGAAGACCGGCGAGATCGTGCGGCTGCGCCGGTGGGTGGGCGAGGAGTCGGCGGCGGAGCTGGCAACGTGCGCCGGGCGGATGGCGGCGAGGTTCGCCTCCGGCGGCCGGCTGTTCAGCTTCGGCAACGGCGGGAGCAGCACCGACGCCCAGGAGGTCGCCGCCGCCTTCCTGCACCCCCACCGCGGCCCGGCCCTGCCCGCGCTCTCCCTGACCGATGACGTCGCCGTGGTCACCGCGCTCTCCAACGACGTCGGGTTCGAGGTGGTCTTCTCCAGGCAGCTCGCGGCGCTCGGCCGGCCGGGGGACATCGCCGTCGGCCTGTCCACGAGCGGCGGCTCGGCCAACGTCGTCCGGGCGTTCGAGGAGGCGGCCCGCCGGGACATGCTCACCGTCGGGCTGGCCGGCGGAGGGGGCGGCAGGCTGACCGAACTGTTCGAGCTGGGCGTGCTGGCCCACCTGTTCGTCGTGCCCTCCTCCTCGGTGCACCGGATCCAGGAGGCCCAGACCACCCTCTATCACGTCCTGTGGGAGCTCACCCGGCACGCGCTCGGACCGGCACCGATCCCGCGGGCGCACGACCCCGGCTGAGAGCCGGCGTTCCTCTCCCCCTTCACGTTCCACGAAGACATCCACCAGGAGTGGGGAGACGTCATGGCAGCGCCGACAGACGCGGCAAGCAGCAGCTCTCCGGAGCAGCAGGAACCGACCGTCCACATACTGTGGATCAACGCCGGGCTGAGTTGCGACGGCGACTCCGTCGCGCTCACCGCGGCGACGCAGCCGAGCATCGAGGAGATCGTGCTCGGCGCGCTTCCCGGGCTTCCCAAGGTGGCCGTGCACTGGCCGCTGATCGACTTCGAGTCCGGGCCGATGCAGGGCGCGGACGTCTTCATCGAGTGGTTCTTCAAGGCCGATCGCGGCGAGCTGGATCCGTTCGTGCTGGTCGTCGAGGGCTCGATCCCGAACGAGTCGATCAAGCAGGAGGGGTACTGGTGCGGTTTCGGCAACAACCCCGACACCGGCCAGCCCATGACGACCAGCGAGTGGCTGGACCGGCTCGCGCCCAAGGCGACCGCGATCGTGTGCGCGGGCACCTGCTCGGCGTACGGCGGCATCCACGCGATGGCCGGGAATCCCACCGGGGCCATGGGCGTCGCCGACTACCTGGGCTGGGACTGGAGGTCCAAGGCGGGCCTGCCGATCGTCAACGTGCCCGGCTGCCCGATCCAGCCGGACAACCTCTCCGAGACGCTCCTCTACCTGCTCTACCAGGTCGCCGGGCAGGCGCCGATGATCCCGCTGGACGAGGCGCTGCGGCCGACGTGGCTGTTCGGCCAGACCGTCCACGAGGGCTGTGACCGCGGCGGCTACTACGAGCAGGGCCAGTTCGCCGTCGAGTACGGCTCGCCGAAGTGCCTGGTGAAGATCGGCTGCTGGGGGCCGGTCGTCCGGTGCAACGTCCCCAAGCGCGGCTGGATGAACGGGATCGGCGGCTGCCCGAACGTGGGAGGCATCTGCATCGCCTGCACGATGCCGGGCTTCCCCGACAAGTTCATGCCGTTCATGGACGAGCCTCCCGGCGCCCTCATCTCCTCGACGGTGAGCGGCGCGTACGGGACGGTCATCCGCACCCTGCGCGGCATCACCTCCAAGACCGTCGAGAAGGAACCGAAATGGCGCCACAAGGGGCGCGAGCTGCTGACCGGCTACAAGGCGCCCTGGAGCTGACATGACGACATCGGAGCAGAACCCGGAACTCGTGGAGATGGCCTGGGACCCCATCACCAGGATCGTCGGGAGCCTCGGCATCTACTGCAAGATCGATTTTAAGAACCGGCAGGTCGCCGAGTGCTACAGCACCTCGTCGATCTTCCGCGGCTACAGCATCTTCATGAAGGGCAAGGACCCGCGCGACGCCCACTTCATCACCAGCCGCATCTGCGGGATCTGCGGCGACAACCACGCGACCTGCTCGGTCTACGCGCAGAACATGGCCTACGGGGTGCGGCCCCCGTCCCTGGGCGAGTGGATCGTCAACCTCGGCGAGGCCGCCGAGTACATGTTCGACCACAACATCTACCAGGAGAACCTGGTGGGGGTCGACTACTGCGAGAAGATGGTCCGCGAGACCAACCCCGGCGTGCTGGCGATGGCCGAGCGCACCGAGGCGCCGCACGCGGGCGACCACGGCTACCGGACGATCGCCGACATCATGCGCTCGCTGAACCCGCTGGAGGGCGAGTTCTACCGCGAGGCGCTGGCGGTGAGCCGCACCACCCGGGAGATGTTCTGCCTCATGGAGGGCAGGCACGTGCACCCCTCCACGCTCTACCCCGGCGGAGTCGGCACGGTCGCGACGGTGCAGTTGTTCACCGACTACCTGACCCGGCTGATGCGCTACGTGGAGTTCATGAAGCGGGTCGTGCCCATGCACGACGACCTGTTCGACTTCTTCTACCAGGCGCTGCCCGGCTACGAGGAGGTCGGCCGCAGGCGCGTGCTGCTGGGGTGCTGGGGAAGCTTCCAGAACCCCGAGCACTGCGACTTCACCTACCGCAACATGAGCGACTGGGGCCGTGAGATGTTCGTCACGCCGGGGGTGATCGTCGACGGCAGGCTGGTCACCAACGACCTGGTCGACATCAACCTCGGCATCCGGATCCTGCTGGGCAGCTCCTACTACGACGACTGGCAGGGACAGGAGCCGTTCGTCACCCACGATCCGCTGGGCAACCCGGTCGACATCCGGCACCCGTGGAACCAGCACACCATTCCGCACCCGCAGAAACGCGACTTCAGCGACAAGTACAGCTGGGTCATGTCGCCCCGCTGGTTCGACGGGGAGAACACGCTCGCGCTCGACACCGGCGGCGGGCCCATCGCCAGGCTCTGGTCGACGGCGCTGTCCGGGAAGGTCGACATCGGCTACGTCAGGTCCACCGGCCACAGCGTGCAGATCAACCTGCCGCGGACCGCGTTGAAACCGGAGAAGACGTTCGAGTGGAAGATCCCCGAGTACAAGGGCCAGCCGCTGTCCAACGCCCTGGAGCGCAACCGGGCCCGCACCTACTTCCAGGCCTACGCGGCGGCGTGCGCGCTGTACTTCGTCGAGCAGGGCCTGGCCGAGGTCCGCGCGGGCCACACCCAGACCTGGGCGCCGTTCACCGTCCCCGAGGAGACGATCAGCTGCGGGTTCACCGAGGCCGTACGGGGGGTGCTCTCCCACCACATGGTGATCAGGGACGGGAAGATCGCCAACTACCACCCGTATCCGCCGACCCCCTGGAACGCCAGCGTCCGCGACGTGCACGGCACGCCGGGACCCTACGAGGACGCGGTGCAGAACACACCGATCTTCGAAGAGAACCCGCCCGCGGACTTCAAGGGCATCGACATCATGCGCACCGTGCGGAGCTTCGACCCGTGCCTGCCGTGCGGGGTGCACATGTACCTCGGCGGCGGCGAGGAGCTCCGCAGGCTGCACACCCCGCACGCCTTCGACGCCAGGTGACCCAGCGGCCGCCGGGGAGCCGACCGCTTCCCGGCACCGGAAAGGAGGCTTGGCGGATGCCGCAGGCCCATGACATCCGGGTGACCGGCGATCGCGTCGAGGCGCTGATCGCCGACCTCGGCACGCTGAGCGACGCCGTGACCCGCGCCAAGGCCGAGGACCTGGTACGGGCCCTCGTCGAGCTGTACGGCGCCGGTCTGGAGCGCGTCGTCGAGATCGTCACCGAGACCGAGGCGGCCGAGGTGCTGCGCCGCCTGGTCGGCGACCCGCTCGTGTCCGGCCTGCTGGTGCTGCACGACCTGCACCCGCTGAGCACGGTCGAGCGCGTTCGAGAGGCGCTGGACGGCGTACGGCCCTATCTGGGGTCGCACGAGGGCGGCGTGGAGCTGCTCGGCGTGGGCGAGGACGGGATCGTGCGACTCCGTCTGGAGGGCACCTGCCACGGCTGCCCGTCCTCGCGGCTCACCGTGACCGACGCCATCGAGCGGGCCATCGGCCAGGCCGCTCCCGAGGTGTCCGGGGTGGAGGTCGAGGGGGTGACCGACGACCGCTCGGAGCTGTTGCAGATCCAGCGCCGAGCGCCCGGCCCGTGCCCGGTGCCGGAGCGGACGCCCGCGCCGGAACCGGTGTCGGGACCGGTGCCGTGACGGCCACCGGGCTGCGCAGGTTCCGCGAGCCGCCCGGAAGGGGCGGTCCGCCGGTGACGCTCTGCGAGCTGTGCGCGGAGCCTGCCGGCGAGGACCACGGCCACGTCGTGAACGTCGAGACCCGGGGACTGCTGTGCGCCTGCCGGGCCTGCCATCTGCTGTTCACCCGCGGCGCGGGGGGCCGGGCGCGCTACCGGGCCGTCCCTCGACGCTACCTTCACGACCCGCGGTTCCCGCTGAGCTCGGCCGACTGGGACGAGATGCAGATCCCGGTCCGCACGGCGTTCTTCTTCCACAACTCCGTGCTGGGCAGGACGGTCGCCTTCTACCCGAGCCCGGCGGGCGCCACCGAGTCGCTGCTGCCGCTGGAGACGTGGGAGCGCGTCCTGACGGCCAATCCGGCGATGGCCGACGTCCAGCCCGACGTGGAGGCGCTCCTGGTGGACCGCCGCCCCGACGGCGGCTTCGCCTGCCACCTGGTGCCGATCGACACCTGCTACGAGCTGGTCGGCCTGGTGCGGCTGCACTGGAAGGGCTTCGACGGCGGCCAGGAGGCGCGGGAGGCCATGGAGGGCTTCTTCGCCGACCTGCGCGGCCGCGGTCGCACCGTGCCGGGCGCCTCTCGGCCAAGGGGCTGTGACGGCCGTGGCTGAGCGCGCGTTCGACTGCGTGGGCGTCCGGGCGGAGGCGTACGCCGCCTTCCCGACGCTCGTCTTCCGGCTGCGCGTCACCGACCCCTCCCCCGACGGGGTGCACAGCATCGCGCTCCGCTGCCAGATCCGGGTGGAACCGCGGCTGAGGCGGCACAGCGACACCGAGGCGGAGCTGCTCGGCGACCTGTTCGGCGACCCGTCCCGGTGGGGCGACACGCTGAAGCCCCTGCAGTTCGCCAACGTCTCGGTCATGGTCCCGGCGTTCACCGGAAGTACCGAGGTCGACCTGCCGGTGCCCTGCGGCTACGACCTGGAGGTGGCCGCGGGCAGGTACTTCGCCGCGCTGGACGAGGGCGAGATCCCGATGCTCATGCTCTTCAGCGGGACGGTGTTCGCCAGGGCGCCGGGCGGCTTCTCGGTGAGCCAGGTGCCCTGGCACCACGAGGCCCGCTGCCGGCTGCCGGTGGCGGTGTGGCGGGAGCTCATGGACCGCTACTTCCCGGATTCCGGGTGGCTGCGGCTGCGGCGCGACACGCTTCGGGAACTCGGCCGCTTCAAGTCCGCCCGCGCCCTGACCAGCTGGGACGAGACCCTGGAACTACTGCTCAAGGAGGCGCGGCGATGAGCGTGCCGATGGACATCGCCCGGCGGGTGGCGGACGCGGTGCTGTACGAGGGCTACCTGCTCTATCCCTACCGTGCCTCGGCGGCCAAGAACCAGGTGCGCTGGCAGTTCGGGGTGCTCGTCCCGCCGGGGTTCACCGCGACCGCCGAGCACCCGGCCAGCGTGACCGAATGCCTCCTGGAGGGGGCCGCGTACGCCGTGGCGCACCTGAGCCTGCGTTTCCTGCACCTCAGGACGCGCGACGTCGAGCGCGCCGAGGACGACGGCTACTGGCCGGTCCAGCAACTGCGGAACGGCCAGCGGACCTACCTCAGCTTCGACGAGGCGACCGAGCGGGAGGTGGAGACGGTGCTCCCCGTCGCCGGCCTGCTCGACGCCCCCGAGCGGGTGATCGAGGTACGGATTCCCGGGGACCGTGTGATCGAGCCGATCGTGGCCTCGTCCGGGGAGGTCGTGGGACGCGTCGTCTCCGAACACCTGCCGCTCCACGCCGAGCTCAGGGTCTCCGCCGAACTGGTGCCCGGCCCCTACGAACTGGTCAAGCTGCGCGCCCGGGTGGCGAACACCGACGACTGGAAACCGCTGGGCGCGCCGCGCGAGCAGGCGCTGCGGCACTCGCTGATCTCGGCGCACCTGCTCATCGCGGTGACCGCCGGGGCCTTCGTCTCCCTGCTCGACCCGCCGGAATGGGCGCGGCCGGCCGTGGAGACCTGCCGCAACGAGCACACCTGGCCCGTACTCGTGGGCGAGCCCGGCCACCGGGACGTGATGCTCTCCTCGCCGATCATCCTCTACGACCACCCGGACATCGCTCCGGAGAGCCCCGGCACCCTGTTCGACTCCACGGAGATCGACGAGATGCTCCACCTCCGCACGCTCACCCTCACCGACGAGGAGACGCGGGAGGCCCGGGCGACCGATCCCCGGGTGGCCGAGCTCATCGACATGGTCAGCGGCATGCCGCCCGAGCTGGTGGAGCGGCTGCACGGCGCGATCCGCTCGGTGGACGCGACCACGGACCAGCGGTCCTGCGAGCCTCCGTGGCAGGAGGGGGACCCCCAGAGTCGGCCGGAGGTTCTCACCCCCTGGTGGGACCCCGCGGGCGATGCCACGGTCTCGCCGGAGACCGACAGCGTGACGGTCTGCGGGGTGGCCGTCTCCAGGGGCAGCAGGGTCCGGCTGGTTCCCGGCAGGCGGCGCGCCGACGCCCACGACATGTTCCTGGCCGGCAGGACCGCACGCGTCGAGGCGGTGCTCCTCGATCTCGACGGCGCTCACCACCTGGCCGTCACCCTCGACGAGGACCCGGGCGCCGACCTGCACCGATCGCACGGCCGGTTCCTCTACTTCGCCCCCGACGAGGTCGAGCCACTCCCGGACGACTCATCCAACGGCGGACCGGCCCCGGGCGGCTCCGCCTCGGAGGGATCGCTCGACGAGGAGGCCGGCGCATGAGGATCCTGGTGGCCGGTGTGGGGAACGTCTTCCTCGGCGACGACGGTTTCGGGGTCGCGGTGGCCAGGCGCCTGGCAGACACCGACCTGCCGGAAGAGGTCGAGCTGCGGGACTTCGGCATCCGGGGCATCCACCTGGCCTACGAGCTGACCGGCGGCGGGTACGACAGCACGATCCTCATCGACGCGGTATCCCGCGACGGCCCGCCCGGCACCCTGTACGTCCTCGAACCGACGGCGGGCGAGACGCCGGGCTCCTTCGCCGACGCGCACTCGATGACACCCGAGACCGTGCTGTCGCTGGTGAACACGCTCGGTGGCGGGGCAGGCCGCGTCCTGCTCGTCGGCTGCCAGCCCGCCGACACCTCACCGGGCATGGAGCTCAGCGCGCCGGTCGCGGACGCCGTCGGCAGAGCGGCGGACCTGGTCGTCGAACTGGCCGGGCAACAGATCGCGATGGCACTCGCCACCGCGGGACACGAGGAGGAACGAACATGCTGAGACGCCTTCTGGCCGGGTCGGCGCTGGCGGGAGCGGCCGTACTGCTCTACCTGACATTTCCCGATATCAAGCGCTATCTGAGGATGCGCAACATGTGACATATCCAGCCCCTGGGACATCGAGCTCGAACGAGAGGAAACAGCCGTGCACGAATTCGGAATCGCCGAGGCGATCCTCGCCGCCGTGGAGAAACGGGCGGACGGCAGGAGGGTGCGGCGGGCGCGAGTGCACGCGGGCGCCCTGCTCCGGGTCACCGAACCGGTGATCAACCAGGCGTTCTCCGCGGTCGCCGACGGGTCCGTGGCCGAGGGCGCCCGGGTGGACCTGGTCATCGTCCCGGTGCGGATGACCTGCCGCTCCTGCGGGAGCACGTCCACCTCCGTCGACCCCTTCGCCGTCTGCGCGGGGTGCGGCGGCACCGATATCGACACCGAGGGCGGCGACGACCTCGTCCTCGAATCCATCCAGATGGCGGAGGCCGCTCATGTGTCTGGGAATTCCCGGGGAGATCGTGGAGATCCTGTCCGACCGTCCTGACCTGGCCATGGTCGACGTCGGCGGCGTCAAGCGCGCCATCAACATCGGCCTGCTGGAGGGCGAGTTCGTGGTACCCGGCGACTGGATCCTCATCCACGTCGGGTTCGCGCTGTCGAAGATCGACGAGGTGGAGGCCAGGGCCGCGCTCGACTTCCTGGAGAGCATCGGCCAGGCGTACGAGGACGAGATCGAGGCCCTCCGAGAATCCATGATCGAAGAGGAGTGAGAGTCGATGCGTTTCGTCGACGAGTACCGCGACGCGGAGAAGGCCCGGATGCTCGCCGCGCGGATCGCCGCACTCTGCGAGCCGGGCCGCGACTACAAGTTCATGGAGGTGTGCGGCGGGCACACCCACACGATCTACAAGCACGGCCTGGAGGACTACCTGCCCGAGGCCGTCACGCTGGTGCACGGCCCCGGCTGCCCGGTCTGCGTCATCCCGATGGGACGGATGGACGACGCCGTCCACATCGCCGAGCAGCCAGATGTGATCATGACGTCGTTCGGCGACATGATGCGGGTACCCGGCGGGAACGGCTCCTTCCTCGACGCCAAGGCGCGGGGTGCCGACATCCGGCTGGTCTATTCCCCGCTGGACGCACTGAAGATCGCCCGGCAGAACCCCGCCAGGCGGGTGGTCTTCATGGCCATCGGGTTCGAGACCACGGCGCCCTCGACGGCGATGACCGTCCTGCGCGCCGAGGCCGAGGGGGTCGAGAACTTCTCGATCTTCTGCAACCACGTGACGATCATTCCCGCGATCAAGGCGATCCTGGACTCCCCCGACCTGCGTCTGGACGGGTTCATCGGCCCCGGCCACGTCTCCACCGTGATCGGCTGCCGGCCGTACGAGTTCATCTCGCGTGGCTACGGCAAGCCCCTGGTGGTGGCCGGCTTCGAGCCGCTGGACCTGTTGCACACGGTCTACCGCCTCCTCGCGCAACTGGCCGAGGGGCGCTCCGAGGTGGAGAACCAGTACTCCCGGGTGGTCCCGTGGGACGGGAACCCCAAGGCTCTGCACGTCATCAACCAGGTGATGGAGCTACGACCGTACTTTGAGTGGCGCGGGCTGGGGTTCATCTCCCACTCGGCCCTCAGGGTCGCCGAACGGTACGCCGCCTTCGACGCCGAGCGGATCTTCCAGATCCCCGGCGGGCGGGTGGCCGATCCGAAGGCGTGCCAGTGCGGCGAGGTGCTCAAGGGAGTGCTCAAACCCTGGGAGTGCAAGGTGTTCGGCACCGCGTGCACCCCGGAGACACCGATCGGCACGTGCATGGTCTCGTCCGAGGGCGCCTGCGCGGCGTACTACAACTTCGGCCGGTTCTCGCGCGAGCGCGTCAGGGAGGCGACCCGGAGGTGAACGACGGGGAGGGTCACACCGGGGAGCAGCGGGTGCTGGAACGGACGAGAGAGGCGGGCGGCCCGGACACATCCGACCGGGAGCGGCAGGTCCTGGACCGGATCGAGCGGGTGCGACGCCGCAAGGCGCGCGTGCGGGAGGAGCGCATCACCCTGGCGCACGGCGCCGGTGGCAAGGCCACACAGACCCTGATCGAGGCGGTGTTCCTGGAATCGTTCCGCAATCCGATGCTGGAGCCCCTGGAGGACGGCGCGGTCGCCGACGGGCTCGCCTTCACCACCGACTCGTTCGTGGTGACGCCGCTGTTCTTCCCCGGGGGCGACATCGGCGACCTCGCGGTGAACGGCACGGTCAACGACCTGGCCATGTGCGGGGCCCGCCCCCGCTACCTGTCGGCCGGATTCATCCTGGAAGAGGGTTTCCCCGTCGCCGACCTGCGGCGCATCACCGCCTCGATGGCCCAGGCGGCGCGGGCGGCGGGCGTGTGGATCGTCACCGGCGACACCAAGGTCGTGCAGCGGGGCAAGGCCGACGGCTGCTACGTGACCACCTCCGGCGTCGGGACGCTGGAGCGGCCCGTCCGGCTGAGCGCCGCCGCCGCGCGGCCGGGTGACGCGGTCATCGTGTCCGGGCCGATCGGCGAGCACGGGATCACCGTCATGCTGGCCCGGGGAGAGCTCGACATCGAAGCCGACCTGTGCTCAGACACCGCACCGCTCAACGCCCTCACCGACCTGTTGCTGGACGCCTGCGAGGACGGCGCGGTGCGCTGCCTGCGCGACGCGACCCGCGGCGGAGTGGCGACGATCGTCAACGAGATAGCCGGTGCCTCACAGGTCGCCGTCGTGCTCGACGAGGACGCCGTGCCGGTCCGCCCGGCGGTGCGGGGGGCGTGCGAGTTGCTGGGGATCGACCCGCTCTACGTCGCCTGCGAGGGCCGGATGGTCGCGGTGGTGGCCGGGGAGTTCGCCGACGCGGCACTGGCCGCCCTCCGCTCCCACCCGCTCGGCTCCGAGGCGGCGGTCATCGGGCGGATCAACGACGACCCGCCGGGGCTGGTCCTGCTGAGGACCTCCTTCGGGGGGACTCGCATCGTCGACCTGCTGGTCGGCGACCCGCTACCGAGAATCTGCTGAGAACAAGCGAATCCATGAGGTTTCACGACATGAGCAAGAAACACAAATCCGAACACCCGGGCAGGCCCGGCAAGGACACCCCGGGCGAGCGGGATCGCTCCTCCGGCGTGAGCCACGCGAGCGAGGAGGTGGTGCGGTCCGGCAACCTGGCCTTCGGACGCCCGCCGGCCGACAAGGGCCCCGCGCGCGTGATCTCCGACGTGGAGCGCAAGGGCGTCCCGGCCACCGACACCAAGGCCCGATCCGCCCGCGGGGTCGGCACCAGTGAGCACCGTGGCGCCGAGAAGATCGCCCACAAAGGCGAAAAGGGCCGCAAGAAGCTCGAAACCGACGAGAAGGGACGCCCCTATGGTGTCTCCCGTCCCGAGGACATCACCGGGGTCAACCCCCAGAAAACCATAACCAGGGACAATCCCTGAGCCGTGACCGCTCCGCTCCCGAGGTGACCGTTTCACCCCCGGAACCACCCGCCGGGCAGGCCCGGCGCTCCCCTCGCCCGGGTGGGTGACGTGCGTGCTCTGGCCGGGCCGGCCGTTCCGGCCCCGGTCAGGGCTCGCGGTCATCGCACCGGTGGTACCTCGTCAGCTTGGTCTGCTCTTGGGTGTCAGGTTCGGCACGCCGTCGTGGACCCGGCCGCGAGGGCCTGTGCCGCGGACTCCGTATCGACCTGCCTGCCAGACGGGCTACCCGTCGGGCTTGCGGCGGCGCCACCGCGCGCACGCCTCCGCCCATGAGGCGTCCCACGCCGCGTACCGCCCTCTGTCGAGCGACCATCTGAACACCCGGAAGGCCGACGTCAGCGTGGCCGCCGACCCCGCGACGACCAGGAAGGCCGCGGTCGCGCTGCCCGCCAGCGTCCCCGTGTGGCTCGCCGGTGGCCTGGTCAGCTCGCCGCGGCCGTCGATCCACACCCGCACGGCCGTACCCGCCCTGGTGCCCGCGGGCACGGCCACCTGGCCCGTCTTCTGCTCCCCGGACGGAGCCCTCCACCGCGCCGGAGCGTGCGATTCCGGCTTTACGCCGTTCTGCCCGCCCCCGGCGGGAACGGTGTCCGGCGCGTCCCGTACCAGGGTCGCCGTCACCGGCCGGCAGCCGCCAGGAACGGCTCGCTCGGCCCGCAGGCCCCTCTCGTAGACCAGCCGCCCCACGACGACGGCGGGCCAGACGCTGAGCAGCAACAGAACCAGTGTGACGACCACACCTGCCGCTTCCAGCCGATCGGAGCGACGACGCAGCGGATTCCGCCCCAGCCAGTATCGGCGCACGCGAAGGATCACCCACTGACTCGTGAGCCTCATCATGCACCTCCCCCTCCCCATCACCCTGCGGCGGCGGTGACGGCTCACAACAGGGGCGTATGACCCGGCATCAGTGGGGCCTTGGACCCCTTTCCCATGAGGCGCGACGCGACCCACGGCCTCTCGCTCGACCGGCTCCCCCGTGAACTGCCCGTATTCGGGATCGAGGGCACCGACCTCGCTTTCGAGGCCCCTGTCACACCACCGGTCCAGGCCGCTATCCCCGAGCCACCGCGCGTCGGAATCACCGGTTGAACCGGTGGTCGCGGTCCAGCCGGTCCGGGAGCCCCGGTTCGGAGCCGATGACGCGGCGCGCGCGGTCGGCATCGGCTCGCTCCGTCTCGTCCAGCGACAGTTCGACGGCGGCCAGCGCCTCCTCCAGCAGCGGGAGGAGGCGATCTTTGAGGGCACGGATCCTGCGGTTCGTCGAGGCTGTTTCGGCCGCCACGATCCGTGCGGCCTCCGCGGCGATCGCATGTTCCAGCCCGGCGCGCAAGGCGGTGCGGTAGGCGTGCCTGGCGGGAACGAGAGCCGTGGTGATCGGGAGGGGAGCCGCGGCGTCGAATCCGGGGATCGCGCAGGAGACCCGGGCCGGATAGCTCGTCCCCACGGCGTCGGCCCAGTAGACGTGCACGTCGGTGAGGCGGTCGTCGGCCGCCAGGCGCACGGCCCGTTGGCCGCCGAGCCGGGTCACGCGGAGGAGCCATTCGTCGGCGGCCCGGCAGGCGACGGACCATTCGGCCTGGGTCCGTGCCGCGTTCCGGGAGAGCCGGTCCTGTTCCCGGCGCAGTATCCGCAGTTTCCTGTCGAGTACGTCGAGTCCGTGCCGGACCGCGGTCAGGCGGCGGCGTAGCCACATCCGCCCCGCACGGCCAGGTGGGATCCGTAGCCTCATGGTTCTCCCCGGTATCCGGCTTCCAGTGCCTCCTCGCCGAGCATCGGCAGTTCGCTCCGCGGCAGCGTGGAGACCACGTCCCAGGCCCGGTCGAAGGTCTCCTCCAGAGTGCGGGCCTCGTCGGGCCTCTGGGCCAGCAGGCGTGTTCGGAAGGCCTCCGCCATGGCCAGGTAACGGCGGTCGATCGGGCTCAGCGCGCTCTCCCCCACCAGGTCGGCGAGTTCACCGGCCTGACGGGCGCGGGACAGTCCTGCCTGGATCTGCGCGGCCAGGTCCAGATGCTCGGGCCTGGTCCGCCCCGCGCCGACTCCCGCGCGCATCATGCGGGAGAGGGACGACAGCGGGTCGATGTGCGGGTACGAGGTGACCTCACGGGCCAGCAGGATCTGGCCTTCGGTGATGTATCCGGTGAGGTCGGGCACAGGATGGGTGATGTCCCCGGCGGGCATGCTCAGCACGGGCAGCACGGTGATGGAGCCGGATCGTCCCCGGATGCGGCCGCACCGTTCGTGGATGGAGGCCAGGTCGCTGTAGAGGTAACCGGGGTAGGCCCGGCGGGCCGGAATCTCGCCACGGGCCGCGGAGACCTCGCGCAGCGCCTCACAGTAGTTCGTCATGTCGGCCAGCACGACGAGAACGTGACGCCGCAGGACGAACGCCAGATGCTCGGCGACGGTCAGCGCTATTCGCGGCGTGAGCAGCCGTTCGATCACGGGGTCGTCGGCGAGGTTGAGCAGTAGCGTCAGTTCCGCGGCCGACGAACGTCTCTCCAGGATGTCGCGCACGGTCGCCGCGTCACCGTGGGTCAGTCCCATGGCGGCGAAGACGACGTTAGGAGCGCGTCGGCGATGAGGGCGGTCCGTTCGGGCGGGCAGTACGCGTCCAGCGCGCTCAGCGAACTCTGCCGCAGGAAGCCCTCCCGCAGCAGGCGCCCGGCCAGCAGGCCGATGCGCTCACGGGCGGGCAGATCGCCCGCCCCGACCAACTCGGCCAGCGCGGTCAGCCGGTCGGCCTCGGCCAGCAGGCCGCCCACGCGCGCGCGGCGGGCCGCGTTCTCGGGATCGCCACGGGTCAGGGCATCGGCGTCGCGAGAGAAGGAATCGCGCCAGGAGATCGCCGGGTAGTGTCGCGCGTAGGCGAGGTCGCGGTCCAGGGCCCACAACGTTCGCACGAACCGCTCCGTCTGTGTTGTGACGGGTTCGGTCAGATCTCCGCCCGGGGGCGAGACGGCTCCGACGATCGTCACCGATCCGGTGGCCCCGCCCAGCGTGATGACCCGTCCGGCCCGCTCGTAGAACGCGGCGAGGGCGGAGGCGAGATCCGCCGGGTACCCCTCCTCGGCCGGAAGGATTCCGCTGCGGGAGGCGAATTCCCGGCGTGCCTCGGCCCAGCGCGAGGTCGAGTCGGCGATGACCACCGCCGCGTAACCCATGTCGCGGAAATGCTCGGCGACCGTGACTCCCGTGTAGATGCTGGCCTCGCGCGCCATCATCGGCATGTTGGAGGTGTTGGCGATCACGACGGTCCGGTCGGAGAGCCGCCCGCCGGTACGTGGGTCCGGCAGCGCGGCCAGCTCGGCGACGACATCCGCCATCTCGTTGCCGCGCTCCCCGCAGCCGATGTAGATCACCACGTCGGCGTCACACCACTTGGCGATCTGCTGAAGGAGCACGGTCTTGCCCGTGCCGAACCCGCCGGGCACGGCCGCGGTGCCCCCGAGGCACATGGGCAGGAGCAGGTCGATGACCCGCTGCCCGGTAGTGAGCGGCACCGCCCCCTCCAGCCGCGACAGGTACGGCAGAGCGCGGCGCACCGGCCGGCGGCGGGTCAGCCGGACCTCGGTTCCGCCGACGACCGCGACCACGGCGTCGGCAGGATGGTGGCCGGCCTGCCGGATGGCGGAGACCTCGCCTCCCGGCGACAGGACCAGATAGGCCGGCGAGCCCGCGTCTTCGACGCGCCCGATGGCCGTGCCCGGCGCCGCTGTTCGCCCCTGCTCGACCAGCGGCGTGAACCGCCACGAGCGGGTGGCGGACGCGGGCCCCTGGGGGGTAGCCCCCCCCGGCCGGGGGGGGCCCCGGGGCCCGGCGC